>JBOFQO010000044.1:0-6237 GCA_051660925.1 Silanimonas sp.
GCGCCTGCTGGCGGTGCTGCTGGCCGGCAAGCCGCTCGATTTCGACGCCGCACCGCGGATCGCGACGTGGGCGGCGCGCACGGAAGGTCTCAGCGGGCGCGAACTGCGGAGCCTCGTCGAGGCCGCCGAGCTCGCCGCGGTCGCCCGCGCTATCGAGGCCGGACAGCCGCAGAGCGTGGCGCTCCGAGCCGGCGATTTCGGCTTCGACTAAGGCACAGGCCGGCGACCTCGTCCCCGCGCGCTTAAGGCGCCGCGAAGCGCTCGTCGAAGAAGCTGCGCATCAGCGCCATTGAGCGGCGGTAGCTCGGCTCGTGGAACTTGCAGCCACCGATCACGCTGCCGTCCTCATCCGGCTCGGCGAAGCAGTGCACGGCGCCGCCGTAGTTCACGAACTGCCAGTCGGCGCCGGCCGTACGCATTTCCTTCTCGAAGCCGTCGATCTCCTCGGCACTGACGAACGTGTCGTCGGCGCCGTTCATCACCAGCACGGGAGTCTTCACCGCGCCAGCCGTCGCGGGCGCGCTGGTACCCAGCGAGCCGTGGAAGCTCGCCACGCCGGCGAGTTCCGCGCCGCTGCGGGCCAGCTCAAGCACGGTCGCGCCACCGAAGCAGAAGCCGATCGCGCCGATGTCGTCCTTCGCCAGCGGCGCGCCGTCGGTGGCACGCAAGGTGGCCAGCGCCGTGTTGATGCGCTCGCGCATCTGCGCACGGTCGGCATACACCGCGCCGGCAGCCTGCCCGGCCTCCTGCGGGTTCGTCGGCCGCACGCCGCGACCGTACATGTCGACCAGCAGGATGACGTAGTCGTCGCCGGCGATCGTCTTCGCCTTCTCGACCGCCGCATCGGTGACGCCGTACCAGTTCGGCACCATCAGCAGGCCGGGGCGCGGGCTGTCGTTGGCATCGTCGTACACCAGCACGCCGTCGAATGCCGTGTCGCCGACGGTCCAGCTGACAGGCTTGGTCGTGGGCGCGGCGTGGGCGACAGACGCGAACGCGACGGCCGTGGCAAGGGCGAGAGCGGCAAAACGCGAAACAAGGCGCATGGCGGGACTCCGTTGGAGGGCCCGCGTGAGTGTAGGCCGGTCACCGCGCGGTGTCGTGACCACACCGCGGCCGCGACGCGCAGGCCGGATGTGCGCCTCAGCGCACGCCGAGGCCCGGAATCGCGCTGATCTGCGAGCCGTCGAAGCCAGCGGCCTGTGCGAAGTGCTTGCCGCGCTCAGCGTAGTCGCGATAGCGCGGAAAGCTCGGCGCCCCCGGCGACAGCAGTACCGTGCCGCGCGTGCCGAGCGCCTCCTGCGCATAGCGCACGGCCTCTTCCATCGAGGTCGACTCGCGCAATACGAACTTGGTCGCAGTGGCGATCGACTTCAGCTTGTCGAAGATCGCCGGGCCGTTCTGGCCCATGGTGATCACCGCACCCGGGGGATCGGCGGCGACGCGCTCGGCGAACACGCCCCAGTCGAGGCCGCGGTCGTAGCCGCCGACGAGGATCGCCGTGCCCTTGCCCGGGTACCAGTCGAGGGCCGCGATCGAGGCCATCGGCGTCGTGCTGATCGAATCGTTGACGTAGACGAGGCCGTCCTTCTCGGCGACGCGCTGCAAGCGGTGCGGCAGCGGCACGAACTCTTGCACGCGCTCGACCAGCGGCAGCGGGTCGATGCCCAGTGCCTCGACGGCGGCCATCGCCGCGCACAGATTCACCCAATTGTGGCGACCCGGCAGCGGCAGGAACTTCACGTCGATCACCGCCCGGCCTCCGCGCATGATCCAGCGATCGCGCACGTGCCAACCGTCCTCGGTGTTGAACCACGCCACGCGCTGGCCGCGGGCCGCGAGTGCCATGCCGACCTCGCGCAATCGCGCATCGGCGGCATTGAGCAGCGCAATGCCGGGCTTCGCCTCAGTGACGAGCTTGAGCTTATCGGCGAAGTAGCGCGCCTCGGTGCCGTGCCAATCGAGATGCTCGGGAAAGAGGTTCAGAACCACGGCAACGGCCGGTGCGACGGCATCGCCGGTCTGGTAGCTGGAGAGTTCGATCGCCCAGGCGTCCGGCGGCGGCTGCACGTCGAGTAGCTCGAGCAGCGGCATCCCGATGTTGCCGGCCAGCGCGGTGCGCTCGCCGGCGGCACGCAGCAGGAAGGCGATCAGCGCGGTGACGGTGCTCTTGCCCTTGGTGCCCGTAACGCACACGGTGTGTGCGCCGGCGTTCTCGGCGAACCAGATCGCCGTGCCGCTGGTGAAGCGCGCACCGTTGAGTTCGGCATCGATTTTGGGCGAGGCGTAGGCGCTGATGCCCGGCGACTTGATGATGACGTCGAAGACCGACAGCGCGGCCGCGTCAACGTCGGTGCGGATGGTCAGCGTCGGATCGCCCTGCGCCGCGAGGGCCTCGACTTCATCGTCCTTGCAGAAGACGGTAAGCGGGCGGCCCGGGAGGCGCCAGCGCAATGCGGCCAGCGCGGCGCGGCCTTCGCGGCCGTAGCCCCAGATCGCGACCTTCTTGCCGTCAAGCTCCGAAATGCGCAAGCAGCGCCTCCATCCGTTTCGTGCCAAGCCCGTGCTCGCCCTGCGGCGCGAGCAGCCCTTCGAGGTGAAGCGTAGCGGCATCGAGCGCCGGCTGCTGTTGCGCGGCGAATCGCGCGACCAGCGCATCCTCGCGCCAGGCTGGGCTGGCGGCCAAAGCCGCCATCGCCGCCCGCGATTCGCGGCCCTCGCCCACACACTCGAAAGGCTTGTGGCCTTCGATCTCAAGCAGGGCGTCGTACTCCGGCGCGAGCGTCGCATCGTCGAGCAGATTGCGGCCGAAGATGCCGAGCAAGCGCGGCTTGGGCATGAAGGGCGCGAGTGCAAGGAACACGAAATGGCATTTCGGGCATTGGCCGCACCAACGCTGTGTCGGCTTCTCGCCGAGCAGGTGGAAATTGCGGTTGCAGCTCGAGAAATGTGCGTCGTAGTGGTCGAGCTTCGCGAACTGCCGCGCCACCGCCAGCTCCGAGAACGGCCGCAGCAGCGAGACATAGTCGAAATCCGCGGCGATCTGCGCGCGGACGATCGCCGCGAAATCGCGCTCGAAGGCCCAGCCCTTCGACCACTGGTGGTTCACCTCGCCGGTGCCCGGGATCAGGCTGCCGTAGCTCGCCGAGTGCTCGTTCGAGAACACCACACTGCCGTGCCCGGTCAGCAGAGCGGCGAACACCAGGATCGCGGAGTTCACCGCGGTGACCGGGATGTGCCCATTCAGTGCGCCCTCGCGGTTGAAGGCGAAGAGTTCCGGCGCCAGCGCGCGCGTGATGTTCAGCGTCGGCAGGCCAGTGCGCTCGGCGCAGGCGCGGATCAGCGGCGAGCTGCCGATCCACGTGACCGTGGGCTGTGCACCGAGGGCTCGCAGGGCTTCGATCGACACCAGCGAGTCCTTGCCGCCGCCGATGGCGACGAGGGCGCGCGACGGCCACGCATCGATCGGGCCAGCGCTTGCGGGGGGGCGCGCCAAACCGAGCGCCGGCGCCGCGGCGAGCGCACCACCGCCGCGCGGCCACGCGAGGTGCCCGCGCAGGTCCAGGCCGTTGCGGTAGGCGAACTCGCCGAGACCGTTCTCATAGACGCTGGCGACGAAATCCGCCGTGGTCGCGTCGAGCGGGCCGTCGGCACACTCGATCACCGACGGCGCGGCGGCCTTGTAGTAGCTCACCCCGGCGACCAGGTGCAGCAAGCGCAGGGCGGCCTCGACCGCCGAGGCCTTCGCGGCATTGAAGTCCGCAGCGCCCGGCTGCACCGCGGTGAACGGCGCGCCCGGCACGGTGACGCGCTCGATGAGCTCCGGGCTCGTCGAGCCGTCGTGGTTCACGAACGCGTAGCCGAGTTCGGCCTCGCCGGTGGCGGGGTCAAAGCGTTTCGAGGTGAAGCGGAAGGCGCGGACAGCTGCGCGGTCGAAGGTCCAGCTCATTCCAGGATCTCCTCGGCGGGCAGCGCGCGCAGGTTGTAGCGACTGGCCATCACCATGCCGTAGGCGCCGGCGTCGGCGAGCAGCACCACGTCGCCTTCGGACGTCGCATCCGGCAGGCGACGGCGGCGGCCCAGCACGTCGCCGGTTTCGCAGATGGGCCCGACGACCTCCGCCGGTTCACCGGGCGGGTCATCGAAGCGCGTGAGGTTCACGATGCCGTGCCAGGCGTTGTACAGCGCCGGGCGCAGCAGCGCGTTCATGCCGGCATCGAGGCCGACGCGGCGCACGCCCTGCTTGTGCATGGTCGAGGTGACGCGCGTCAGCAGCACGCCGGCCTCGGCGACGAGGAAGCGGCCCGGCTCGATCCACAGCGCGTACTGCGGGAATACCGCCTTCATCTCGGCCAGCATCGCGCCGAAGGCCGCCATGTCGAAGGGCTCGCTCTCGGGCTGGTAGGGAATGCCGATGCCGCCGCCGACGTCGATGCGTTCGACCGTGCCGATCGCGTCCGCCACGGAGGCCAGCCGCGCGTAGACCTCGCGCCAGTGGTTGGCGTCGAAGATGCCGCTGCCGATGTGCGAGTGCAGGCCGGTGACGCGTGCACCGAGCGCTTTCGCAGACGCCGCCGCGGCCGTGGCTTCGTCCAGCGGCAGGCCGAACTTGGCCTCCTTGCCGCCGGTCTTGACCTTGTCGTGGTGGCCCGAGCCGAACCCCGGATCGACGCGCAGCGTGAGTTCCCGGCCGCGGAACACCTCGGGCCACTCGGCCAGCAGCGCGGGGTTGTCGAGCGTCACGTGCACGCCGTGCGCGAACGCCTGCTCGAACTCGACGCGCGGGGCGAAGCTCGGCGTGAACAGGATGCGGCGCGGATCGAGGCCCGACAGTACGGTGAGCACGTGCTCGACCTCGGCCAGCGACACGCATTCGAAGCCCAGTCCTTCGACCTCCAGCGCCTTCAGGATGGCTGGGTGCGGATTGGCCTTCAGCGCGTAATGCGCGCGATCCACCGCGGCGAGCGCCTTCAGCTGCCGCGCGCGCTCACGCACGGTGGGCAGGTGGTAGGCGTAGGTCGGCGTGCCGCTTTCGGCGAGCGCGATCAGGCGCGCGCATTCGGCCTGCCACCACGCGGCCCGCGGAGGACGCGGCGCGCCCAGCTCGCGCCAGCTCGGGCCGAACACTGCCGTCTCGTCGACCGGCATCGCGTTGGAACCAATCAGCAGCCCGTGCAGGGTCGGCAGCAGGCCTTCGGCCAGCGCCTCGTCCACCACGAAGGTGAGGTTCAAGTCGTTCGAGCTCTGCGAAATCAGGTGCACGCGCTCGCGGCCGAACGTGGCCAGCACGTCCGTCAGGCGATGCAGGCGCGAACGCATGCCGCGGCCGACCAGCGTGATCGCCGCGCAGGGCGCGATCACCTTGACCCGGCAGATGCGCTCGAGGTCGCGGCACAGCGCTTCGAGCACATTGGTGCTGACGAGGTTGTCCGACGGATCGAGCGACACGGTGACGTTGGTCTCGGCCGAGCCGATCAGGTCGACCGACAGGCCGTGCGTCTTGAAGCAGCCGAAGACCTCGGCGAGGAAGCCGACCTGCTGCCACATGCCGACGGTCTCCATCGACACCAGCACGATGCCGCGCCGCGCGCTGATCGCCTTGACGCCCGCCACCGTCGCCGCACCGCCATCGATCACCGTACCGGCGAGATCGGGGTTCTCGGTGTCGCGGATCCACATCGGCACGCCGGCCTCGCGGCAGGGCGTGAGGCAACGCGGGTGCAGCACTTTCGCGCCGGTGGTCGCGATCTCCTGCGCCTCGGCGAAATCCAGCCGGGAGAGGAGGCGCGCGTCGGGCACCTGCCGCGGGTTGGCGCTGAACATGCCCGGCACATCGGTCCAGATCTCGACGCGGCGCGCCTTGAGCAGCGCGCCGAAGTAGGCCGCTGACGTATCGGAACCGCCGCGGCCGAGGATCGCCGTGCCGCCATCCGGCGCGCGGGCGATGAAGCCCTGGGTGATCGCGAAGCGCTCGGGCCTGACAAACAGCCTTTCGCGCGACACGGGGTCCATGAAGTCGCAGGACACCGACAACCGCTGCGCCCAGGCGCTGGCGTTGGGCTGCTCGATGGCGCGCATCGATTCGCGCGCGTCCCACCATTCCAGCGCCATGCCCTGCGTTCGCAGGTAAGCCACGCCCAGCGTCGAACTCAAGAGCTCGCCTTGCGCCAGCAGCTCGGCCTGCCACGCGAGCTCGGCCGTCGCCGCACGCGGTTCGGCGGCCAGGGCGCGCAGTGC
>JBOFQO010000045.1:0-9810 GCA_051660925.1 Silanimonas sp.
CGCCGCGCGCTTCGTGCCGCCGGGCTTGGGCTTCGCCATCGTGCGCTTACTCCGCCAGCGTCAGCAGCGAGGCGTTGCCGCCGGCGGCCGTCGTGTTCACCGTGAGCGTGCGCTCGGTGGCGAACTTGGCGAGGTAGTGTGGGCCGCCGGCCTTCGGCCCGGTGCCCGAGAGGCCCTCGCCGCCGAAGGGCTGCACGCCGACGACCGCGCCGATCTGGTTGCGGTTGACGTAGCAGTTGCCGACGCGCACGTGCTTGGCGATGTGGTCGATCGTGGCGTCGATGCGCGAGTGGATGCCGAGCGTCAGGCCGAAGCCGGTGCCGTTGATGTCGTCGATGACGCCATCGAGGTTGTCGGCCTTCCAGCGCACCACGTGCAGGATCGGGCCGAACACCTCGCGGTCGAGCTGCGAGAGCGACTTCAGCTCGTAGGCGCGCGGGGCGACGAAGCAGCCGTGCGCTGCGGCCTCCGGCAGTGCGGCGATGTGGATCAGGCGCGCGTCCCTGTCCATCTTGGCGGCGTGCGCTTCGAGGCCGCGCTTGGCGTCCTCGTCGATCACCGGGCCGACGTCAGTGCTGAGCAGGCCGGGGTCGCCGATGACGAGCTCGTCCATCGCGCCGGCGAGCATGTGCATCACCTTGTCGGCGATGTCGTCCTGCACGAACAGCACGCGCGCGGCCGAGCAGCGTTGGCCGGCGGAATCGAAGGCCGAGGCCACAGCGTCCTTGACCACCTGTTCGGGCAGCGAGGACGAGTCGGCGATCAGCGCGTTCTGGCCGCCGGTCTCGGCGATCAGCGAGGCGATCGGCGCGTTGCGCGCCGCCAGCGTGCGGTTGATCGCCCAGGCGGTCTCGTTCGAGCCGGTGAAGGCGACACCGGCCACTCGCGGGTCGCGGGTCAGACCGGCGCCGACGGTGGCGCCATCGCCGGGCAGGAACTGCAGCACGTCTTCCGGCACGCCGACCTCGTGCAGCAGTTGGGTCGCGGCGAAGGCCACCAGCGTGGTCTGCTCGGCGGGCTTGGCGATCACCGCGTTGCCGGCCGCCAACGCCGCAGCCACTTGCCCAAGATAAATCGCGAGCGGGAAGTTCCACGGGCTGATGCACACGAACACGCCGCGGCCGTGCAGCGTCAGCTGGTTGGACTCGCCGGTCGGGCCGGGCAGCTTCACCGGCGCGAACAGCTCGCGGGCCTGCAGGGCGTAGTAGCGCAGAAAATCGACCGCCTCACGGACTTCAGCCACCGAGGCCGACAGGCTCTTGCCGGCTTCCTTGACGCACATCGCCATGAACTCCGGCGTGCGCGCTTCGAGGAGATCCGCCGCCTTTTCGAGAATGACCGCGCGGCTCGCCGCGGGCAGCGCGTCCCAGCCGGGCTGCGCCTTCACGCCATTCGCGAGCGCCTGCTGCACGTTGGCCTCTGAGGCGGCGAGGTACTCGCCCACGGCCTCGCGGCGGTCGGCGGGGTTGGTCACCTTCACCGTCGCGCCAAAGCCCGAGGCGCCCGGCACCAGCGGCCGGGCCGACCATGGCTTCACGGCGGCGTTGATCTTGGCGGCGAGATCGCGCAGCTGCGCGTCGTTGGCGAGGTTGATGCCCATCGAATTGGTCCGGGGTTCGTTCTGCGAGCGGAAGAGGTCGCGCGGCTGCGGGATGTGCGGGTGCGGCTTGATGGCGTTGCGTTCGACGGTCGCCACCGGGTCGGCGACCAGGTCGCCAGCGCGCACGCGGCTGTCGGTAATGCGGTTGACGAAGCTGGAGTTCGCGCCGTTCTCGAGCAGGCGGCGTACCAGGTAGGGCAGCAGGTCCTCGTGGGAGCCCACCGGCGCGTAGACGCGGCACGGCACGCCGAGCTGGTCGGCGCCGATCACTTCGGCGTAGAGGTCCTCGCCCATGCCGTGCAGACGCTGGTACTCGTAGTCGCGGCGCGTACCGCCTTCCCTCGACATTGCGTGGATCGCGGCGATCGTCTGCGCGTTGTGCGTGGCGAACATCGGGTACAGCGCATCCACCGCAGCGAACATGCGGCGCGCGCAGGCGAGGTAGCTGACGTCGGTATTCACCTTCCGGGTGAAGACCGGATAGCCGGTAAAGCCCTCCACTTGCGCCTTCTTGATCTCGGAGTCCCAGTAGGCGCCCTTCACGAGACGCATCGGCATCCGGCGGCCGACTTGGCGGGCGAGGGCGGCCAGCTCGTCAATCACGAAGGGTGCGCGCTTCTGGTAGGCCTGCACGGCGAGGCCGTAGCCCTCCCAGCCATCGAGACTTCGGTCCGCGAACGCCGCGCCGATCACGTCGAGTGAGAGCTCGAGGCGCTCGCTCTCTTCCGCGTCGATGGTGAAGCCGATCGCCTGCGCCTTCGCGTGCTGTGCCAGTTCGAGCACCATCGGCAGCAGCTCTGCCATCACGCGGGCGCGCTTGCCGACCTCGTAGCGCGGATGCAGGGCCGAGAGCTTCACCGAGATCGACGGCGCGCCGAACACCGCCGCCGGACCCGCGCTACCCGCACCGCCGCTCGCTTTGTAAGAGGCGCCGATCGCCCCGATCGCGTCCTTGTAGGCCTGGAAGTAGCGCGCCGCGTCCTTGGTGGTGAGCGCGCCCTCGCCGAGCATGTCGAAGCTGTAGCGGTAGCGGGCGTTCTCGCCCTTCAGGCTGCGCTCCAGCGCTTCGCTGATCGTGCGGCCCATCACGAACTGGTGGCCCATGATCTTCATGGCCTGCCGTACGGCCAGACGGATCACCGGCTCGCCGGTGCGCGCGATCAGCCGCTTGAACGCGCCACCGAAGTCGCGGCGGGTGTCCTCGGCCAGGCTCACGACGCGGCCGGTCAGCATCAGGCCCCAGGTCGAGGCGTTCACCAGTACCGAGGACGAACCGCCGAGGTGCTTTTCCCACGCGGCGTCGCCGAGCTTGTCGCGGATCAGCTTGTCGGCCGTCAGCTGGTCGGGGATGCGCAGCAGGGCCTCGGCCACGCACATCAGCAGCACGCCTTCCTCGGAGCTGAGGTCGTACTGACGCATGAAGGCCTGCACCAGTTCGGGGTCGGCAGCGCGGATCCGGGTGCGCTCCACCAGCGCCTCGGCGGTCGCTTGCACTCCGGCCTGGACGTCGGCCGGCAGGCGGGCGGCGACCAGCAGTTCGGCGAGGTGTTCCGACTCGTCGCGGGCGTACGCGGCGGTGAGGCGTTCACGCGCCGGACCGGGTGCGGCGGGCAGTTCAGGGCTGAGGATGAGCTTCACGCGGTGGCCGGTGACGACGAGGAAAGCGGGAAGTGTGCCCGCCGCTTTCACCCCTCGTAACCCCCTGCTGTTTGACTCCGCCGACTCCCGGTTCCGGCCGTGATTCCGCCCCGCGCGGCCTTCACCCATGCGGCTTTGCTTGCCCCTCCCGATGGCCGGGCCGTAAACTTGGCCACCCTGTTCGCAGGTCAGGTTCGCGTCCACCGTGATCGATGAACTGCCGCCGTCGGTTCCTGGCTCCGAGGCGCAGCTCCTGCTGCGCCCGCGCCGGATCCTGACGTCGCGGCAGTTTTTCGTTCTCTTCGGGTTGATCGCGGTGCCGGTCGCGGCGGTGTCGGGCTACGGGTTCGCGATGGGCAACGCCTATGCGCCGTGGTTCGCCCTACTGGACCTGGTGATCGTGGCCGTGGCGCTGCGGGGGGTGTGGCAATCGGGCGACCGCTACGAGCGGATCGTCGTGGGTGAGCAGCGGCTGGAAGTGCGTCGCTCTCCGGACGACGCCGCCGTGTTCGAGGCGCACCCGTATTGGGTGCGACTGAGCATGGACGGCGAGCGCGACGCGCCTGACCACCTGCGGCTGGGTTCGCAGGGGCGCGAGGTAGAGGTCGGCAGTTTCCTGCCGCCCGGCGAGCGCAGCGAGCTCGCGGAGCGGCTGCGGTGGATGTTGGCGTCGGCTTCGGGCCGGACGCCGGCCAACGAACATTGAGGTGAGGTCATCGGCATGAAGAAGTTCCGACCCCAACACGCGATCGCCGGCCTGGTGGCCGGCCTTGGCGCCACGCTCGCCTGGGCCGCCGAGAAAGCGGAGCCGTGGCAGCTCAACATGACGCCAGGCGTGACGCGGACCGCGGAACGCGCCTACGAGATGCACATGATCATGCTGTGGATCTGCGTGGTCATCGGCATCGTTGTGTTCGGTGCGATGGCGTACTCGATCTTCAAGTTCCGCAAGTCGAAGGGCGCGGTGCCGGACAAGACCTTCGTGCACAGCACCCGGCTCGAGATCCTCTGGACGGCGGTGCCGACCCTGATCCTCGTGGTCATGGCCTACCCGGCGACCGTCAAAGTCATCGAGGCCTACCAGACGGAAGGCCACGAGATGACGGTGAAGATCGTCGGCCAGCAGTGGCTGTGGACTTACGAGTACGTGGGCGAAGGCGTGAGCTTCACCAGTCGCCTCGACCGCCAATCGGACCGCCTGCGCCAGAGCGGCGCGGTCGTGGACAGCGCCGATGCAGCGAACGCCAACTACCTGCTCGACGTCGACAACCGCCTCGTGCTGCCGACCGACACCAAGATCCGCTTCATCCTCACCGCCGACGACGTGATCCACGCCTGGTGGGTGCCGGCGCTCGGCTGGAAGAGCGACGCCATCCCCGGCATCGTCAACGAGCAGTGGACCGAGATCCGCGAGCCGGGCATCTACCGCGGCCAGTGCGCCGAGCTGTGCGGCAAGGACCATGGCTTCATGCCGATTGTGGTCGAGGCCGTGCCGAAGGCTGAGTTCCAGGCCCGTCTCGCCGCGATGAAGTCGGCGAACGACACCACCGCCCGCACCGCTTCCGTCGCGCCGGCCGCCGCCGTCGCGCCGAAGATCTGAGCCTGAGAGGTCACGACATGGCTACCACGCACGCCGATCCGCACCACGCCGACCACGGCCACCAGCAGAGCTTCTTCCAGCGCTGGTTCATGTCCACGAACCACAAGGACATCGGCACGCTGTACCTGGTGTTCTCCCTGGTGATGTTCCTGGTTGGCGGCTCGATGGCGCTGGTCATCCGCGCCGAGCTGTTCCAGCCGGGCCTGCAGCTGGTCGATCCGGCCTTCTTCAACCAGATGACCACGATGCACGCGCTGGTCATGATCTTCGGCGCGGTGATGCCAGCTTTCGTCGGCCTCGCGAATTGGATGATCCCGCTGATGGTCGGCGCGCCGGACATGGCCCTGCCGCGCATGAACAACTGGTCCTTCTGGATCATGCCGTTCGCCTTCGCGCTGCTGCTGATGCCGCTGGTGCTGCAGTTCTTCGGCATCGGTTCGGGCAGCCCGGCGGGCGGCTGGACGCTGTACCCGCCGCTGTCGCTGCAGGGCGGCTCGAACGTGGCGTTCACGATCTTCGCGATCCACCTGATGGGCATCAGCTCGATCATGGGCGCGATCAACATCATCGCCACGATCCTCAACATGCGCGCCCCAGGCATGGACCTGCTGAAGATGCCGATCTTCGTCTGGACTTGGCTGATCACGGCGTTCCTGCTGATCGCGGTGATGCCGGTGCTGGCCGGCGCGGTGACCATGCTGCTCACCGACAAGTTCTTCGGCACCTCGTTCTTCAACGCCGCCGGCGGTGGTGACCCGGTCCTGTACCAGCACGTGTTCTGGTTCTTCGGGCACCCCGAGGTCTACATCATGATCCTGCCGGCTTTCGGCATCGTCTCGGAGATCATCCCGACCTTCGCGCGGAAGCCGCTGTTCGGCTACCAGGCGATGGTGTACGCCACGGCCTCGATCGCCTTCCTGTCGTTCATCGGCTGGGCGCACCACATGTTCACCGTGGGCATGCCGCTCGGCGCCGAGCTGTACTTCATGTACGCGACGATGCTGATCGCCATCCCGACCGGTGTGAAGGTCTTCAACTGGGTCACCACGATGTGGCGCGGTTCGATGACCTTCGAAACCCCGATGCTGTTCGCGCTCGGCTTCGTGGTGATGTTCACCATCGGCGGCTTCTCGGGCCTGATGCTCGCGATGGTGCCGGCCGACTACCAGTACCACGACACCTACTTCGTGGTGGCGCACTTCCACTACGTGCTGGTGACCGGCGCGGTGTTCGGCATCATGGCCGGCGTGTACTACTGGCTGCCGAAGTGGACCGGCCACATGTACAACGAGACGCTGGGCAAGGTGCACTTCTGGGGCAGCACGATCTTCGTGAACCTGCTGTTCTTCCCGCAGCACTTCCTCGGCCTCGCCGGCATGCCGCGCCGCATCCCGGACTACAACGTGGCCTTCGCCGACTTCAACATGTGGTCGTCGGTGGGTGGCTTCGGCTTCGGCTTCATGCAGCTGCTGTTTGTCTACATCGTCTGGAAGTGCGCGCGCGGCGGCGTCAAGGCCGAAGCGCGCTCGTGGGAAGGCGCCCGCGGCCTGGAGTGGACGGTGCCGTCGCCGGCCCCGCACCACACCTTCACCAAGCCGCCGGTGATCCGCGACGAAGACCTGTCGCACGGCGACGTCGCGCACTGAGCCGGATGAGCGCCTGACGTGGACGCGCCCCGCGACCCGAACGACACCCCGGCCCGCCGCACCTCGGTGCGACGGACGGTGGTGCTGCTCGCTTTGGTGGCCGGCGCCGTCTATGGCTATTTCATCGTCAAGACGGTGATGCAGCACGCCGGGGGCGGCGCATGAGCTCGAACGCCGCCACCGCGCGCACCATCGCTCTGGTCTCGGCCGGCTGCTTCGCCGCGGCCTTCGCCCTGGTGCCGCTCTACGAGATTGCCTGCGAGAAGGTCTTCGGCATCAAGCTTGAGGACACGCCGGCCGGCGAACGCCGCGTCGCCGGCCTCGAGATCGACACGAACCGCACCGTGCGGATCGAATTCGACGGCACGGTCAATTCGAAGCTGCCGTGGACCTTCGTGCCGCAGGTGCTGTCGATGGACGTGGTCCCGGGCCAGGCCTACGAGATGAACTACGTCGCCGGCAACCGGGACGAGGCGCCGGTGGTGGGCAATGCCGCGCCCTCGGTGGCGCCGGTCGTGGCCGCGGGTTACTTCGTCAAGACCGAGTGCTTCTGCTTCACGGAGCAGCTGCTGCATGCCGGCGAGAGCAAGACCATGCCGGTGCGCTTCATCGTCGACCCGGCGCTGCCCGCCAACGTCAAGACGATCACGCTGTCCTACACCTTCTTCAAGAACGACGCGGCCACCGCCCGCGCCGCCGCTGGCCCGGTGCCGGCGGTTGCGCTGGCAACGGCGTTCGCGCCACGCTGACACCATTCCATCGCTGCACCGCTAGGGGTTTCCATGGCCACCGCCCACCACGACGCCGACGTCTACTTCGTCCCGCACCACAGCAAGTGGCCCTTCGTCGGCTCGATCTCGCTGTTCGTGCTGATGATCGGCCTGATCAACTGGTTCAACGGCAGCGACACGTCGTTCTGGATCTTCATGGCCGGCGTGGCGATGATGATCTACACGCTGTTCGGCTGGTTCGGCGACGTCATCCGCGAGTCGGAGGGCGGCAAGTACAACGGCCAGGTCGACACCTCGTTCCGGCAGGGGATGATCTGGTTCATCTTCTCGGAAGTGATGTTCTTCGCGGCGTTCTTCGGCGCGCTCTTCTACGTGCGCACCTTCGCGTTGCCGTGGATCTCCGGCGAGGGCCACGGCACGCTCGCCAACGAGTACCTGTGGAACGGTTACGTCTCCGGCTGGCCGGCCAACGGCCCGGCGGACATCGGCGGCACGTTCGAGACGATCCCGGCCTTCGGCCTGCCGCTGGTCAACACGATCATTCTGTTGACCTCGGGCTTGACGCTGACGATCGCGCATCACGCGATGGTGGTCGGGCAGCGCACCAAGGTGCTGTTCTGGCTGGGCGCGACGATCGCGTTGGGCCTGTGCTTCTTCGGCGTGCAGGCCTACGAGTACGGCCACGCTTGGGCGGAGCTCAACCTGCGCATCAGCTCGGGCATCTACGGCGCCACCTTCTACATGCTCACCGGCTTCCACGGCCTGCACGTGTTCCTTGGTACGGTGATGCTGATTGTGGTGTGGTTCCGCGTGCTGAAGGGGCACTTCACGCCGGAGAAGCACTTCGGCTTCGAAGCGGTGGCCTGGTACTGGCACTTTGTCGACGTGGTCTGGCTCGGCCTGTTCCTGTTCGTCTACGTGCTCTGATCCCACCGTCCGGCGGAAACGCACAAGGCCGGCTCTCGCCGGCCTTGTCGCATCTGGGAGCCGCGATGGCGCCGATTACTGGCCGACGCCGTGGAAGCGCCAGAAGCCGAGGAAGTGCCCGGCGGTGATGATCGCCAGCAGGGCGATGGACAGGCCGATACGCCAGCTCAGGGCGCGCACCATGCGGCCGTCGGCCTGCGGCTTCGAGACCATGTGGAACAGGGCGGCGAACAGGTTCCAGACGATGACGGCGAGAAACGCGATGACCAGCAGCTTTTCCACGGGCGGACCTGACAAACGGGACGTGCCGCGATTATCCGCTCGCGGCGGGAGCGTTGGGTGAAACCGACGCTGCGCCGCGCGCTGCTGTGGGCGCTCGCGCTGGGCCTTTGCGCGCTGTTCGTGCGTGCGGGGCTCTGGCAGTCCGGCCGCGCCGACGAGAAGGACGCGCTGCTCGCGGCGAGCGCGCGCGTGCTCGAGGAGCGACAGCCGCTGCCGCTGGCCGATGCCTTGGCGGCGATGCCGGCATGGGTGGCCGTGGAGGGGCGCTTCGAGGACCGGCCCGCGTTGCGCCTCGACAACCAGCGCCGCGGCGCGGCCGTGGGCGTACAGGTGTACCGCGCCTTTGCTCTCGATGACGGCCAGCGCCTCTGGGTCGACATGGGCTGGCGGCCATTGTCGGCGGATCGCGCCATCCCGGACGAGCCATCGATGCCCGGCGAACCGATGCGGCTGGACGGCCTGCTGGTGCCGCCACCCTCGGCGGGCTTGGCACTCGGGCCGGCCGCGTCGCCGACGCCCGACGGCGGAACGCTGGCGCTGCGGCTTGAGCCGGCGGTGCTGCGCGCCGCCCTCGACGCGTCGAGCGCCACGCGGTCGGCGACCGGTGACGTGATTGAGCGGGCCGTGCTGCGCCTCGACCCGGCGATCGCGATCGGCCACGAACGTGACCTCGACCTGCTCGCGAATACGCTGTCGCCCGACAAACACCGCGGCTACGCGCTGCAATGGTTCGGCTTCGCCGCCGGCCTGCTGCTGCTCTCCCTCTTCCTCCAGTTCCGACGTCGTCCATGACCACCCTCCTGCGCTCCCGCGCGACCCTGCTGCTGGTCGTCGCGCTGTTCTTCACTTCCTTCGGCATCGCGCTGTACCTGATCTATTCGGGCTGGCGGCCGACCGCGACGCGCAATGCCGGCGAGCTGCTGGCCGCGCCGATCGAGCTCGGCACGCTCGGGCTCGCGCGCGCCGACGGCAGCGTCTATCCCGAGTGGGAAGGCGACAAGCGCCTGTGGCGCGTGGTGGTGCTGCCGCCGGCCGACTGCGGCGAGCCCTGCCTGCGCCTGAGCGATTCGCTGTACCGCGTGTGGATCTCGGAAGGCCGCCACGCCGACCGCGTGCAGGTGCTGTGGTTCGGCGAGGTGCCCGCGCAGGCGCCGGAATACCGCGCCTTCCTGCCGATGGCAGCGTCAAAGGCGCTCCGTGCGAAACTGCCGGCCTCGCACGTGGACGGCAGCCTCGCGGTGTACCTGATCGACCCCAACGGCTTCCTGGTGATGCGCTACGCGCCGGGCTTTGATCCCACCGGCCTGCGCAAGGACCTCGCGCGCCTGCTCAAGGTGACCGAGTGATCCCGGTGCGTCACTTCCACCGCATCGCCTGGGTGGCGGT
>JBOFQO010000046.1:0-5303 GCA_051660925.1 Silanimonas sp.
ACGCGCCTGGAAGCCAGCCGCCCGACGATGGCCGACTACCACCGCGAGCCCGGCCTCGGCTTCGAATCCGTCTACGCCGGCGGCGCTGCGATGAACGTGCGGCTGTCGCGCGACGGCAGCGACATCGCCGTGCTGAAAGACCGCTATGTCGGCAGCTTCGCCGACGGCACGCCGCGCATCGGCGTGTGGCAGGACACCGACCGCGCGTTCACGATGTGGTCGCGCCAGCTGCCGACCTGGGTTGCGCAGCCGGAAACCGCGGCGCGCTGATCCTCGCGATCGGTCGTTCGCGGCCTGCACGAGGGCCCGGAGCGATCCGGGCCTTCGGCGTTTCAGGGCTTGCGCTTGGCGCGCGGATGCGCGCCGTCGTAGACCTTGGCGAGGTGCTGGAAGTCGAGGTGCGTGTAGATCTGCGTCGTCGCGATGTTGGCGTGGCCGAGCAGCTCCTGCACACCGCGCAGATCGCCGGAGCTCTCCAGCACGTGGCTGGCGAAGCTGTGCCGCAGCAGGTGCGGGTGAACGCGCTTCCACACGCCCTGCCGCATCGCCAGCTCGCGCACGCGCTTCTGCACGGCGCGCGGGGTGATGGGCGCGCCGTCGCGGCCCGGGAAGACCGGGCGCGAGGCCGTCGACACATCGGCGCCCGGCGCGAAACCTGATGTCGGATCGGTGGCCCACGCCGCCAGCGCCTCGCGAGCGTGTCGACCGACCGGCACGATGCGCGTCTTGCGGCCCTTGCCAAGCACGCGCACTTCGCCGCCGGCCAGGTCCAGGTCGCTCCAGCGCAGCGTGCACAGTTCGGAGACGCGCAGGCCGGACGAGTAGAACAGCTCCATCATCGCGCGGTCGCGCAGGCCCAGCGGCGCGTCGGACGGCACTTCGACGAGCTGGCCCATCTCGTCGGCGTCGAGCACCTGCGGCAGCTTGCGCGGCGCCTTCGGCCCGCGTAGCCCGGCGCTGGGGTCGGCGGCGATCTCACCGTGCTTCAACAGCCAGCGGAACAGCGCGCGACACGCGGACAGGCGGCGCTGCACGCTGGCCGGCGACAGGCCGCGGGCGTGCTCGTCGGCGATGAAGCCGCGCAGCGCGAGGCCGTCGATGTCGCCCCAGCCGCCGAATCCATGGCCGGCCGCCCAGTCGCGCAGGGCGCTGAGGTCGCGGCGGTAGGCGTCGAGCGTGTGCGCCGACGCCTGCTTCTCGACCGCGAGATGGTCGAGGAAGCGCGCTAGAGCGAGGTCGAGCGGGCCGACCCCGTCGTGGTCGCCGTCCGCCGCCGCTCGCACGCGGGCGCTCATGCCGGACGGAATCGCCCCAGCGCCGTGGCGAGCGCCTCGGCCATCATCCGCAGGAACAGCGTGCCCATGCCGGGGAAGAAGCGGTTGGCGTCGACGCTGCCGACGGCCACGAGGCCGACGTTCGGCACCGGAAGCACGGCGCAGGACGCCACGCGATCGGCGGCGTCGCCGAACAGCAGCGCATGGCGCTCCGGCGCGAGGCGTCCGCAGATCGGCTCGCCGCTGGCCAACGCCTCGCGGAAGCCCTCCATGCGCGCGTCGGCGGACGGCACCACCTGCGCCCACGGGGCCTCGGCGACGCCGTCGATCGGCGCCAGCAGGGTGATGCGCACGGCGTCGCCGGCGAAGTCCTCGCGGAGCACCGCCACCATCGCGCGCAGCGTGTCGGCGGCCGTTCCCGCGCGCATCAGCGCGAGCGTGAGCTGCTGCGTGCGCACCGCGAGTCGCTCGTTGTCCTGCGCGTTGCCGGAGAGCTCGTGCAGACGCCGCGTCAGCTCGCGGTTCTTCTCCCGGAGCACCTCCAGCTGATAGCCCGCGAGCGACGCGCTGGCGCCGCCGTCCTTCGGCACCACCAGCGTGACCGCGAGGTCGGGAAACTGCTCAAGGAAGCGCGGATGGCGGCGCAGCCACTGCGCGATCTCTCCCGCGTCATGACGCGTGCTGCGATCCTCAGCCATCGATGCCTGCTCCTTCATCCCACCATTCCCCTTCGAAGACGAACGCGGCGGGGCCGCGCATGGAGACCGGCGCGTCGTCGGACGGCCAGTCGATATGCAAGGTGCCGCCGGGCAGGTCGACGCGCACCGCGCGGTCGACGCGACCTTGCCGCACGAGGATGGCGACCGCCGCGCAGGCGCCGCTGCCGCAGGCCAGGGTCTCACCGACGCCGCGCTCGAACACGCGCAGCGCGACGTGGTCGGGCGCCAGCACTTCGACGAAGCCGACGTTGACGCTGTCGGGAAACAGCGCGCTGCCCTGCAGCCAGCCGCCGATGCCGGCAGCATCCACCGCAGCGAGCGCGGCGCCCGCGGGAGCTGACCCCTGGGGTGCCACTTCGATCAGCGCATGCGGGTTGCCCATGGACACTGCGCCGAAGGCGAGCACGCCGAACGGCCCCTCGGCCACGTAGCGCGGCGCCTCGACGGCGACGACCAGCGGAATGCGCGCCGGCGCGAACACGGGCACCGACATCGCCAGGCGGAAACTGCCGTCCTCGAGCGCGTCGGCCTCGATGCGCCCGGCCGGGCTGCCCATCGCGAAGCGCGGGCCGCGCGCCGCGCCATCGCGCTTCAGCCACGCTGCGACGCAGCGCGCGCCGTTGCCGCATTGGCCGGCGGCGCTGCCGTCGGCGTTCCAGATCCGGTAGTCGGCGACCGCGCCGGGCGTGGCCGGTGGTTCGACGGTGAGCAGCTGGTCGAAGCCGATGCCGCGATGGCGGTCGGCCATGCGCGCGGCTTCGGCCGGCGTGGGCGGCGACGCGCCGTCGCGCAGGTCGAGCACCACGAAGTCGTTGCCGGCGCCGTGCATCTTGCTGAAGCGACGCCGCGTCGGCGCCATGACGCTCATGCGGCCGGCGCCTCGTCGGGCGTCGGCGATGACTCGGCGGCCTCGGCTGGCGCGTCGGCCTTCGGCTCGGGGCGCACCAGGTCGCCCTTGTTGCCACAGGCGGCGAGCAGCAGCGCGGCGAGCAGCATCGGCAGGAGGACGCGGAGGGTTTTCATGCGGTGCGCTTCGCGGGGCGTGGGAACGCAGCGAGTATAGCGACGGCGTCCGGCCACCGATGAATACGTTTGCGGCTCCGGGGCCGCGCCGGGCGGGTTTCCGGCCAAAGGATTAGGCTGGCGAGTCAACACCACCACCCGGTTTTCCATGACTCAGGACGCCACCCTCTTCGTGCTGTTCGGCGCCACCGGCGACCTCGCCCAGCGCATGCTGCTGCCCTCGCTGTACGCGCTGGAGCGCGACGGCCTGCTGCCGCCGACACTGAAGCTGCTGGGCACGGCGCGCAGCGCGATGGACGCCGCGGGGTTCCGCGCCCACGTCGCTGAGTCGGTGACCAAGGCGATCGCCGCCGGGGAATGCAACGAAACTGCGCTCGAGCGCCTGCTCGGGCGCTGCGACTACCAGGCCGCCTCGGTCGATGATCCGACGGCACTCGCTGCGCTCGCCGCGCGCATCGGCGCCATCCGCGGCGACGGCGACGTGCTGGTGCATCTGTCTACCGCGCCGAAGTTCTACGGCCCGATCTGCGAGGCGCTGGCCGTCGGCGGCGTCGCCGACACGCGCATGCGCGTCATGCTCGAGAAGCCGATCGGCCACGACCTGTCGAGCTCGATCGCCATCAACGAGTCGGTCGCGAAGGTGTTCCGTGAAGCACAGGTCTTCCGCGTCGACCACTACCTCGGCAAGGAGGGCGTGCAGAACCTGCTGGCCCTGCGCTTCGGCAACGCGCTGTTCGAGCCGCTGTGGAACTCGCGCTTCGTCGAGCAGGTGCAGATCACCGTCGCCGAGACGGTTGGCCTCGAAGGCCGCGGCGGCTACTACGACGAATCTGGCGCCATGCGCGACATGGTGCAAAACCACCTGCTGCAGCTGCTCACGCTGACCGCCATGGAGCCGCCCTCGCACTTCGACCCGGGCGCGGTGCGTAACGAGAAGCTGAAGGTGCTGCGCTCGCTGCGCCCCATCGAAGGCGAGGACGTCGCCACGCACACCGTCGCCGGCCAGTACACGGCGGGCGCGATCGACGGCAAGGCGGTGCCGGGCTATGCCGATGAGCTGGGCAAGAAGAGCCGCACCGAGAGCTTCGTCGCCATTCGCGCGCACATCGACAACTGGCGCTGGAGCGGCGTGCCCTTCTACCTGCGCACCGGCAAGCGACTGCCGCGACGCGCCACCGAGATCTACGTCAAGATGCGCGCGGTGCCGCACTCGATCTTTGACGGCGAAGGCGCCACGCCAGAGCCGAACGCGCTCTTGATCCGCCTGCAGCCGGAAGAACGCATCTCGATGATGCTGATGAGCAAGACGCCGGGCCTCGACCGCGGTGGCGTCAAGCTCTCGCAGGTGGCGCTGGACCTCGATCTGCACGACGCCTTCGCGCACGAGCGCAAGCGCATCGCCTACGAGCGGCTCTACCTCGACGCGCTGCGCGGCAGCGGCACGCTGTTCGTGCGCCGCGACGAGATCGAGTCGGCCTGGACCTGGGTGGACCAGATCCTCGGCGGGTGGACCGCGCGCGGGCAGGAGCCCAAGCCCTACCCGGCCGGCACCTGGGGCCCGACCAGCGCGCTGGCGCTGCCGGAGCGCCACGGCCACAGCTGGCGCGAATGAGCCGGGCCGACGCGATGAGCCTGCTGCGATGAGCCCGACGCCGATCACCGAACACGCGAGCGCCGAGGCGCTGGCCGACGCCGTCGCCGACGCGCTGGCGCGCGCCATCCGCGAGGGTGTGACCGCTCGCGGTGAGGCCTGGCTGGCGCTGGCCGGCGGCAGTACGCCGTTCGCGGCCTACCGCAAGCTCGCCGCGATGGACCTGCCGTGGGGGGCGGTGCCTCTCGTCGCCAGCGACGAACGCGTCGTTCCGGCGAGCCATGAACAGCGCACCGAGCGCGCCTTGATCGAGGCGTTCGCCGCGGCGAAAGGGATCACCGTGCATCCGCTGGTGGCGGCCGACGGTGGCGCTGCACTCGCCACCGCCGAGGCCTCGCTGGCGCCACTGCAGCGCCAGGCCTTCGACGCCGTGCTGCTCGGCATGGGGGCTGATGCGCACTTCGCCTCGCTGTTCCCGCAGGTGACGCCGCCCACAGCACTTGACGCCGGCGACCGTGCGCCGCTGGTCGCGATCACGCCCGACCCGCTTCCCGCCGAAGCGCCCTTTCCGCGCGTCTCGCTGACGCTATCGCGACTGGGTGCGGCCCGTACCCTGATGCTGATGATCACCGGCGAGACCAAGCGTCGCGTGCTCACCGAAGCGCGCGAGTACGCCGTCCTCGACGCGCCGATCCA
>JBOFQO010000047.1:0-2530 GCA_051660925.1 Silanimonas sp.
TCGGTGCTGCGCAGCCTGATCGAAGTGGGCACGCAGATTGCGGAGGACGGCTTCGCGCCGGGCAACCGCGAGACGCCTGATCTGCTGGCCGAGGCCGAGCAGCGCGTCTTCAAGATCGCCGACCAGAACCGCAGCGGTCGCAAAGACATGGTCTCGCGGAAGGAGGCCATGAAGGAGGCCTTCGAGATCCTGCAGGTGCGCTACGAGTCGCAGGGCACGGTCACCGGTCTGCCGACCGGCTTCCACGACTTCGACGAGATGACCGCCGGCCTGCAGCCGTCCGACCTGATCGTGCTCGCCGCGCGACCGGCGATGGGCAAGACCACGCTGGCGCTGAACATGGCCGAGTACGCGGCGCTGAAGTCGAAGAAGGCCGTCGTCATCTTCTCGATGGAAATGTCGGCGAGCCAGCTCGCCTTCCGTCTGATTTCCTCGATCGGCCGCATCAACGCCGGGCGGCTGAAGACCGGCCAGCTCGAGGACGAGGACTGGTCGCGCGTCACCATGGCGATGAAGATGCTGTCGGAGTCGAAGATCTTCATCGACGACGAGCCGGCGCTGTCGCCAGCCAAGCTGCTCTCGAAAGCGCGACGCCTGAAGCGTGAGCACGACCTCGGCCTCGTGGTCGTCGACTACCTGCAGCTGATGCAGGTGCCGGGCAACAGCGAGAACCGCGCCACCGAGATTTCCGAGATCAGCCGCTCGCTGAAGGCGCTGGCGAAGGAGCTCAACCTGCCGGTGATCGCGCTGTCGCAGCTCAACCGCGGCCTCGAGTCGCGCACCGACAAGCGCCCGGTGATGTCCGACCTGCGTGAGTCCGGCGCCATCGAGCAGGACGCCGACATCATCCTGTTCATCTACCGCGACGACTACTACAACAAGGACAGCAACGACAAAGGCCTGGCCGAGGTGCTGATCTCGAAGCACCGTAACGGCGCGACCGGCACCGTCAAGCTGAAGTTCTTCGGCGAGTACACGCGCTTCGACAACTTGGCGCGGGATGCGGTGGGGAGCTTCGAGTAAGCCCAGGCGGCCGCTCAGCCGCCGACGTACTCACGCGGAATCCGCTCGTTCAATCCCGTCAGGATCTCGTACGGAATCGTGCTCGCCGCCTGCGCGACGGCCTCGACGCTGATGCGCTCGCCGTCCTGTTCGCCGATCAGGACGACCTCGTCCTCGTTGTAGGCCGTGCCCTGAGGTCCTAAGTCGACCATGAACTGGTCCATGCAGACGCGCCCGACGATGGGTTTGCGCAGGCCGCGCACCAGCACGTCGCCCTTCGACGAGAGCGCCCGCGGCCAGCCGTCGCCGTAGCCGATCGGCAGCGTCACGACGCGGGTGTCTTCGGCGGCGGTCCACGTGGCGCCATAGCTCACCGTGGCGCCGGCGCGGACCACCTTGAAATAGACCACGCGCGTCGACAGCGACAGCACCGGCTTGAGGCCGATGGTGTCGCGCGCCGCCGGGTCGGGCAAAGCGCCGTAGAGCGCGATGCCGGGGCGCACCATGTCCAGCCAAGTGTCGGGGAAGTGCAACACGCCGCCGGAGTTGGCGAGGTGGCGGATCGGCATCGGCGCGCCGCTGTTGGCGCACGCGCATTCGACGTGGGCGCAGACCTCGGCGAAGCGTTCGATCTGCTCGGCCGTCATCGGGTGTACGGGGTCGTCGGCACAGGCGAGGTGCGAATAAACGCCCTTGACCGTGCAGCCGCGCGAGGCGAAGGCGGCGTTGATCAGCCCTTGGCAGGAATAGCTGTGCACGCCGACGCGCTCCATGCCGGTGTCGATCTTCAGATGCACGACGGCTTGGCGACCGACGGCCTCTGCCGCGGCTTCGGCAAGGCGCAGCTTGTCGAGCGACGACACGGTGATCTCGAGGTCGTGAGCGATGAAGTCGTGAAGCTGCTTCCCGTAGACGCCGCCCATCACCAGGATCGGCGTGCGGACCCTGGCGCGGCGCAGGGCGATGCCTTCTTCGACGAAGGCCACGCCGAGCTGGTCGACACCCTGCGCTTCGAGGTGCTTGGCCACTGGCACCAGCCCGTGGCCGTAGGCATTCGCCTTGACGATGCCCATGACCGGCCGACCGGTGTGGCGGCGGATCGCGTGCAGGTTGTGGGCCAGTGCGTCGAGGTCGACGCGGATGCGGGTGGGGCGCTGGTTGGTCAGATCGGACATGGGTGAAGTGTAGGCGGGCAGGGCGGCGCGGCGCGCCCGAAGCCACGCGCCGTGCACGGTGGCGTCGCCAGACTGCCCCGATGCCGCCACGCCTTCGCCACTTCGTCCTCGTCTTGGGCGACCAGCTGAACCTTGACTCGGCGGCCTTCGACGGCTTCGACCCGGCGCAGGACGCGGTGTGGATGGCCGAGGTCGCGCACGAGTCCACCCAGGTCTGGTCGACGAAGCCGCGCATCGCGGTGTTCCTCGCGGCGATGCGGCATGCCCGCGACGCGCTGCGAGCGAAGGGGTTTCCCGTCCACTACCGCGAACTCGATGGTCATGAGGCAACGACGCTGGAGGTCGCATTGGCT
>JBOFQO010000048.1:0-7375 GCA_051660925.1 Silanimonas sp.
GCTGGAGTTCTACGGCACGCAGGCGCGCGCCGCGATCCACCGCTGGCTGCCCGCCTACCTGCCGGGCCTGCCGCGGCCCCCGCGCGAGTTCCGCGTGCGCGCGCTGTCCTCGCTGTGGGGTAGCTTGGCGCCCGACGCCACCGTCTCTCTCGATCTGTCGCTGGTGCTCGGCCCGCCCGACGCCTTCGAGTACGTGCTGGTGCACGAGCTCTGCCACCTGATCCACGCCAACCACTCCGCGGCCTTCTGGCGCGAAGTGGAAGCGCGCTCTCCGCACTGGCGCGACGCCCGCACGTTCCTGCGCAGCGAGGCGGGCCTCGGCCTCAAGGCCACGCTGCGGACCCTCACGCGCCCTTGATCCGCGCCACGGGTGCCCCCATCGCCTCTCCCATCTCCCTCACCTGAACGCCCCCCTGCCCCGCGCCCCGCTCCTGTCCCTCGCCGCCCTCCGCATTCTCGCGGTCACCGCGCTGTCGTTCTCGATGCTCGCCGCCTGCGGCAAGGCGCAGGAGGCCGCCGAGGACGCCGCCACCGAGGCGGCGACCGAAGCCGCGATCGAATCGATGACCGATGCCGACGTGGACGTCGAAGTTGAGGACGGCGGCCAGACCGTGTCGGGCGTCGACGAGCAGGGCCGCGCCTTCTCCACCTCGCAGGGTTCGGCGGCGAAGGTCCCGGAGGTGTTCCCAGACGACGTGCTGGTGCCGGAGGGCCTCGTGCTCGATACCTCGATGACGGTGGGTGCCAACGCCTTCGTCGGCGGCACGATGCCCGGCGATCTCGCCGAGCTGGCCGCTCGCGTCGACACGCACATGAAGGACGCGGGCTGGGCCTCGCTGATGGCGATGACGGAACCGAGCCAGGCGCAGCTGCTGTGGCAGCGCGATGGTCGCAGCGTCAGCTACATGATCGAGAACAAGGGTGAAGGCCAGCTCGGCGTGGTGATCAGCTATTCCGTCGAAGAAGGCGCCGCGCCGACGGAGGCCGCCCCTCCGGCGGGCTGATCGCGCAGGAAATCCCGCAGCAGCGCGCCGATCGCGTCGGCGCGCTCCATGTGCAGGTGGTGCCCGCCGTCGAGCACGTGCAGGGTCGCGTCGCCCAGGCAGGCGACGCGCGCGGCGCGCAGTTCGGGTGGGAAGTAGGGCGGCGACGGCGCCGCCGCGATAAGCAGCGTCGGTGCCTCGATGGCCTGCAGGATGGCGCGGATCGCCGCTTCCGGTAGCCGCGTCGAGGAGGGCAGGCGCAGGCGTGGGTCGGAGCGCCAGGCCCAGCCGCCGTCGACGGCCCGCAGGTTGCGCCCGACGATCAGGCGCGCGTCGGCCTCGCGCATCGGCGTGGCTTGCAGGCGCGCGGCCACCGCGGTGTCGATGTCCTTGATGACGCGCGCGGTTTCGTCGCGCCGGGCGTCCAGCGCGCGCCGCGCCGCCACCGCCTCGCGCAGCCGCGTGCCGGCGCTTTCGGCCGGGCCACCGAGCGGCCCCAGGCCTTCGATCAGGGCCAGCTCCGCCACACGCTCCGGCGCGGCGGCGGCCAACGTGCTGGCGATCGTCGCGCCCATCGAATGCCCGAGCAGGCAGGCGCGCGCCCAGCCCAGCGCGTCGAGCGCATCGAGCACATCGTGCAGCCAGTCGACGTAGACGTAGTCGTAGCCTTCGGCGCGATGCGAGGACGCGCCGTGCCCCGGCAGGTCGAGCGCGACGAGGTCGAAGTCACTGAGGTGCGCGGCGAGCGGTGCGAAGCTTGCGGCGTTGTCCAGCCAGCCGTGCAGGGCGAGCACTTTCGGGCCGTCGGGATTGCCGAAGCGCAGTCCGGCGATCTCGCCGCGGCCGGCGGCCAGGCGGATCTCACGCATCGACCCAGCCTCCCATCTGCCGGCGCAGCAGCGCGGCCAGCGCCTCGACGTGCGCGGCATCGTCGTTCAGCGCCGGCACGTAGCGCAGCGCGGTGCCGCCGGCGGCCACGTAGGCGTGCGCGTTCTCGACGGCGATCTCTTCCAGCGTCTCAAGGCAGTCGACGGCGAAGCCCGGGCAGACCACGTCGACGGTGCCGGCCTTCGCGCGGCCCCACTGTTCGAGGGTCTTGTCGGTGTAGGGCTGCAGCCACGGCTCGCGGCCGAAGCGCGACTGGAAGGTCAGCGCCCACTCGCTCTCGCTCAAGTCCAGTGCCGCGGCGATGGCCTCGGCGCTGGCGCGGCACTGCGCGGCGTAGGGGTCGCCGCCGGCCACGAAGCGCTGCGGGATGCCGTGGAAGCTCATCATCAGCCGGTCGCCGCGGCCGTTCGCCGCCCAGTGCGCGCGCACGCGGTCGGCGACGGCGGCCACCCAGGCCGGGTCGCGGTGGTAGTCCTGCACGAGCCGCAGTTCGGGCTGCCGTCGCCAGCGCATCACCTCGCGCAGCACCGCGTCGTGCGAGCTCGCCGAGGTGCTGGCCGAGTACTGCGGGTACAGCGGCAGCACGACGATGCGCCGGCAGCCGGCCTCGTCCATCTGCCGCAGCACGTCCGGCACCGACGGGTTGCCGTAGCGCATCGCCAGCCGCACCTCGGCCTCGGGCAGCGCGCGCGCCACGCCGCTGGCGAGACGCCGCGACAACGCCAGCAGCGGCGAGCCTTCGGCGGTCCAGATGCTCGCGTAGTTCTTCGCCACCTTCGGCGAGCGCAGCGGCAGGATGATGAAGTGCAGCACCGGGCACCACAGCCAGCGCGTCAGATCGACCACGCGGTGGTCGTGCAGGAATTCCGCGAGGTAGCGCCGCACGGCAGCCGGCGTCGGCGCGTCCGGCGTACCAAGATTGACCAGCAGGACGCCGAGGCGCCCGGCGTCCTCGTTCGGCGTGGCGGGCGGCGCGGGGCGGAAAGCCGTGTGCATGCGGGTCGGCGTCGAAGTCGGGCGGCCATTATGATCGGCGCACGCGTCACGGCTGGGTTCATGCCCCGCTCAAGCGCGGTTTCCGACACTCGCCGCAAACCCTAAATCCGAAGGAGCGCCCCATGCGCCTGGTGCTGACCGCCCTGCTGGCCCTGATGCTGCCCCTCTCCGCGAGCGCGCAGGAGAGGGAAATCGCCCGCGCCGACAACGCCGTACGCGTGCTCTCCGAGATCCTCGCCATTCCTGAGGAATCCATCCCCGAGCGCCTGCTGCGCGAGGCCGAGGCGATCGCGGTCATGCCCGACGTGGTCAAGGCCGGGCTGGTGTTCGGCGGCCGCGGCGGCAAGGGCTTGATGGCGGTGCGCGGCAGCGACGGCACCTGGTCGAACCCGAGCTTCATCACGCTGGGCGGCGGCAGCTTCGGCTTCCAGGCCGGCGTGCAGTCGGCCGACGTGGTGCTGGTGTTCCGCAACCGCCGCGGCGTCGACAACATCGTCAACGGCAAGTTCACGCTCGGCGCCGACGCCTCGGTGGCCGCCGGCCCGGTCGGGCGCAGCGCGCAGGCCAGCACCGACGGCCAGCTCAAGGCCGAGATCTACAGCTACTCGCGCGCTCGCGGCCTGTTCGCGGGCATCGCGCTGGACGGTGCCGTCATCGCCATCGACAACCGCGCCAACCGCCGCGTCTATGGTCGTGACGTGACGGCGCGGATGATCCTCGAGAACCGCGTGAGCCCGCAGGTCAATGCGGTCGTCGCCTTCCGCGACAAGCTCGAGGAAGCCAGCGACCAGGCCGCGCGCTGACGCGGCCGGTAATCCTGCCGTCGCGCCGCTGCGCTATCCTGCGGCGCATCACCGCGGAGTCTTGCCATGCTGGGCGTCAGAGAGCTTCTCATCATCCTCGCCATCGTCCTGGTGGTGTTCGGCACCAAGCGTTTGATCAGCGCTGGCGGCGACCTCGGCAAGGCCATCCAGAGCTTCAAGAAGGGCATGAAGGACGCGCAGGACGAGCCGGCCAAGCTCGACCCGCCGGCCCCGCAGCCGGGCGTCGACAGCGCCGTGGAGCGCAAGGACACCGACCGCCCCGGCTCCTGAGCCCGGGCCTCGCGGACGCGCCGCCATGTTCGAGCTGGGCTGGCTGGAGATCGGCATCATCGGCGTCATCGCGTTGGTGGTGCTCGGCCCGGAGCGCATGCCGAAGGCGGCGCGCTTCGCCGGCCTCTGGGTGCGCAAGGCGCGGGCGCAATGGTTCGCGGTGAAGTCCGAAATGGAACGCGAGCTGGCCGCGGAAGAGCTGAAAGCCTCGCTGCAGGCCGAGCGTGACGCCATCCGTGACGCCGTGAAGCAGCTCGACGACGAGGCCCACGAGCTGCAGTCCGACGTCCGCGATGCGACGCGCGCCGCCGCGCCGCCACCCGCCACGTCGAACGACGCGGGCAGCGAGCCGAAGCCGCCCGCATCGCTGTCACCGCCGAACCCATGAGCGACGCCGCCGAGCCCGGCATGGGCCTGATGGGCCACCTGCTCGAGCTGCGCCTGCGCACCATGCGCGCGCTGCTGGCGCTGGGCATCGCCTTCCTCGGCCTGCTGCCGTTCGCGAACGACCTCTACGCGCGCCTCGCCGCGCCGCTGCTGGCGCACCTGCCCGACAGCGGCCAGCTGATCGCGGTGGACGTCGCCTCGCCGTTCTTCGCGCCGATGAAGCTGACGCTGTTCGTCGCCCTGCTCGTCGCCGTGCCGGTGATGCTTTACCAGGCCTGGGCCTTCGTGGCGCCGGGCCTGTACCGCAACGAGCGGCGCCTGGCGCTGCCGCTGCTGATCGCCGCGGTGTTGCTGTTCTACACCGGCATCGCCTTTGCCTACTTCGTGCTGCTGCCGGCGATGTTCGCCTTCCTCACCGCCACCGTGCCGGACGGCGTGGCGATGATGCCGGACATCAACGCGTACCTGAGCTTCGTGCTGGTGATGGGGCTGGCCGCGGGCCTTGCGTTCGAGATGCCGATCGCCGTGCTGGTCGCGTTGATGCTCGGCTGGGTCACGCCGGCGCAGCTCTCGGAGTGGCGCGGTTACGTGGTCGTTGCGATCGCGATTCTCGCCGCGCTACTGACGCCGCCCGACGGGCTGTCGATGGTCCTGCTGATGGTGCCGATGTGGCTGCTGTACGAGGCCGGCCTGCTGGTGGGCCGCTTGCTCGTGCGGCCGAAGGCCGCCGACGCGGCATGAGCGCGGCTGCCTTCAAGGCGCGCTATGCCGCCTATACCGTCGATCTCGTGCTGCTGGCACCGATCGTGGTCGGCTTGGCCTGGCGACCGCTGGGCGCTGCGCACGCGGCCTGGCTTGGCTTGGAGGGTGCCATGCAGCTGGCCTTGGATCGTGCCTTTGGCGCCGGCCACATCGCGCTGTTTGATCTCGCCACCGCGCTGCGCGGCGATGCCGAATTCATGGCGGCGATGACCCAGGGCACCGAGGCACTGGTCGCCGCTCTGCTTGCCGCGGCCCTGCTGGCTTGGGGCGCCGTCGCGCTGTATTTCGTCGGTTTCGAAGCCTCGCCGTGGCGCGCTACGCCGGGCAAGCGCGCGTTGGGCTTGCGGGTGGCTGCGCTGGACGGTGCGCCCGCCGGCATCGCGCGCGTGCTGCTGCGCTTCGCCGCCGCCGGCCCAAGCTGGCTGCTCTTGCACCTCGGCCACGCACTGGTGATGTTCCGCGACGACGACCGCGCCGGCCATGACCTGGTCGCCGGCACGCGCGTCGATGGCGGAGGTGCGGCCTTGCCGGCGTGGGCGGTGGCCTGGCTCGGTCTGCAAGCCCTGGCGGTGGCCGCGTTGCTCGGCTGGGTGGTGTGGACCGTCGTGCAGGCGGTGCTGGTGCTCGGGCTGTGAGCCCGCAGGCGGCGCGCGCTCAGGCCTCGAAACCGGCCACGTCCTCGCTCGTCGGCACGGTGGCGCCGTCGTCGCAGGCGGCTCGCCAGCCGTTCAGCACGAAGCCGTAGCTGATCGCCGCGAACACGACGGTCATCGCGAGGATCATCGCCATCGCGATGACGCCGCCGACCAGCGGGCCCAGCAGCGAAGCGAGTGCGACCACGGCGACGAGCACGAGGCCGAGCAGCATCGCGGCGAGCAGGGCCGGCAGCAGCAGGGCCATCAGGAAGAGCAGCATCGGCCCGGCGTTGAGGACCGCCGCGCGCAGCCCGCCGAGCACCGCCGCCAGCGGCGACGTGCCGCGCAGCGCGACCGACACCAGCGCCCAGCCGGTGCCCAGCGCCGCCACCGTCCACAGCGGCACGAAGGCCAGCAGCACGAGGATCATCCCGCCGAGCCCTTCCGGCGGCTGCGGCACGGCGTCGGGCTTCATCGGCACGCCGCTCTCCTGGGCTTTGGTCTGCAGCGCCATGATCTGTTCGAGCCACTGCTGCAGCGACTGCAGCGTCTCGATGCCGGCCACCGCCGCCATCACCAGCATCATCGCGACCATGAGCGCGAACATCAGCAGGTAGCCGAGCACCGTGACCAACACCAGCGATCCCCAGGTACCGTCGCGAAAGCCGTCGGCGAGCTGTCCGACCGCCACCGGGCGGCCCTGTTCGGCGCCGTCGAGCAGCCGGTAGACGCCGGCCATCAATACGGGCGAGATCGCGATGGCCACGACCATGGCGATGGCCTGAAACAGCAGCTGTGCCGCCACGCCGGGCGGTGCGCCGGCCATCGTCATCAGCTGCGGTGGCACCGAGGGCAGGAAGCCGACGGCGCTGGTGACGAGGATCGCCATGACGATGACGGCAGGCTGGTGGCGGCCGACGTCGAGCGCGTCGATCAGCCAGCGGAAGGGGGCGGTCAGGCCAGCCCAGCGAGGATTCATGCGAAGAATAGAGTGGGGAGAAGAGAGGAAGGAGTGCGCTTTCAGCCGTGGCGGTGGGCGATCGCATGGCGCACGAAGCGCCGCAGCACGAGCCGGGCCTGGGGCGCGGGACGCACGGACTCTAGCATCCGCACATGGCAGTGGCCTTCGCGCTTCAGCGCTTCTCGGCGCGCCTGGATGTAGCCGCGCATGTGCACGACGCCGAATTCCGGATGGAACTGCAGGCCCCAAGCGCGCTCGCCGAGGCGAAAGGCCTGGCAGCCGTCAAGCGCCGAGCGCGCCAGCACCACGGCGCCGGGCGGCGGGGCCAGCACGGTCTGCAGGTGCGTGGTCTGTGCCGGGAATTCGCTCGGCAGGTGCCTGAACAGCGGGTCGTGCGCGGCTTCGTCATGCAGGCGCACGGGCACCGTCCCCATCTCGCGACCCTGCGGGTTCCATGCCACCTCGCCGCCGAAGGCGTGCGCGATCAGCTGGTGGCCGTAGCAGATCCCGAGCATCGGCAGGCCGTTGTCGGCCGCGCGGCGCAGCCAGTCGGCGGTGGCTTCCGACCATGGCTCGCGGTCGGTCACCATCGCGCCGGAGCCGGTGACGATGACGCCGGCGAAGCCGCGTGGATCGGGCGGCCCGTGGCCATCGAGCACCGGCACCCCC
>JBOFQO010000049.1:0-4183 GCA_051660925.1 Silanimonas sp.
GTTCGCGCTGGAGCTGATGAAGCGTGTCTTGAGCGCTGACCCGGAAAACGAGCGGGCGAGAGCCGGGATCAATGCGATCGGTACGTATTTCCGAGATGCGGCCTCAGCCTTTTGCTTGACCGAGCGATGGTCTCCCTGCAACCAATACGCTGGATTTGGCCTCGAGGCCCTTCCCGACGACCCCGAACTGCTGAAGCTCAAGGAAACCGCCGAGGTGGCGCAGCGCGGGCTCTGAGCCTCAGGCCCGGCGCAGCAGCACCGCGGTGACGTTGTCGCTGCCGCCGCCGTCGAGTGCGGCGGCGATCAGGTGGTCGACGCATTCCTGCGCGCTGATGTCGCGCTGCGCCACGGCCTTCGCGATCATCCCGTCGTCGACTTCCTCGGTGAGGCCGTCGCTGCACAGCAGGATGGCCATGCCCGGACGCAGTTCGCCGGCCACGGTCTCGACGCTCAACTTGTCTGGCTCGGTGACGCCGAGGGCTTTCGTGACGACGTTGCGGTAGGGGTGGCTGCGCGCCTGCTCGGGCGTGAGCTGGCCCTGGTCGATCAGCTCCTGCACGTAGCTGTGGTCGGACGACACCTGCTGCAGCTTGCCGTTCCACAGGTAGGCACGCGAGTCGCCCACCCACGCGAGTTCGAAGCGATGGTTCGGCGCGACGCGCACCGCGACGACGGTGGTGCCCATCGGCATGCTCTCGTTGCGTCGCTTCGACTGCCGGATGATCTCCTCGTTGGCGCGCAGGATGGCCTCGGCCAGCGGCTTGCCGGCGCGCACCTCGCGGACGATGGCATCGCGCGCGAGCGCGCTCGCCACTTCGCCGGAATCGTGGCCCCCCATTCCATCGGCCACCAGCCAAAGCCCCAACTCGGCATCGCCGTAATAGGTGTCCTCGTTGAGTTCGCGGCGCAGGCCGACGTGGCTCAGGTGGCCGAATTCGATCATCGGAGAATCCTACTCAGAACTCGCCACGGATGCCCAGCGCCACGTTCGTTTGGGTGAAGCCCGATTTCCCGACCACCCGCTCGACGTACACGAAGCCCGAGCGGCCGCCCGAGAACAGCACCGACAGTCCGCCGCCGATTCGGAAGAAGCTGCTGTCGATCGGGTCGCCCTCGATCGAGAACCGCGTGGCGTTCGGGTCGGCAAGGAAGCGCGCGCCGACGCGCTGCGGGTCGTCGCGGTACTCGTGCTCCCACTCGATCTGCAGGTGCGGCATCAGGATGCCCCAGTCGCGGCTCAGCGCCGTGCTGAACTTCGCACCGACGACGCTGGCCAGCGACGTATGCGTGCCTGGGAAGATCTCGAGCGCGAGGCCGCTGCCCGGGCCGGCGCTGATCAGCTCGCGACCCGAGTCGAAATCGATGCGCGAGTACAGCACGCGGCCGTAGGGCCCGATGTTCCAGGTGCCGGCCTGGTAATCGCGGCCGACGGTGCTGGCGATGGAGAGCAGGTCGCCGTCGAGCTGCCCGCGTGCGGTCTGGTCGATCGTGCTGGTGCCACCCGGGCCGGTCAGCGTGTAGCGGATGCGGCGCAGCGTCTCGTAATCGTTGCGGCCCCAAGTCAGCACGGCATCGGTGTACCAGCTCTCGTCGCGATAGAACGTGGCATAGGCGGACAGACTGTAGCCGTCCGCCTCGACGTCGCCTTCGCCGCCCGCGAGCTCGGTGTCCTGCTTCGTGTAGCCGAGCGATGCGCCAGCGACGAACCCATCGCTGAAGCGGTAGTCGAGGCCAGCGGTCAAGCCGTTGATGTCGAAGTCGTAGTTCGGCGTCAGGCGGCCCTCTTCCGACTCGCCGCGACCGATCGTGCCGGAGACGAAGTAGCCCCAGCGGTCGAACTCCGCGCCGGCTTCCGGCGTCTCGTTCGCGCCGAGCGCCTTGCCGACGAGGCCGGTCACCGGGATCGCTCCGGCCGGTGAGGCAATGGCCAGACCGCCGAACGAGCTGCCCTGCGTGCCCGAGCGCAGCGCGGCGATGCGCGCCTTCAGGTTGTCAAGCTGGGCCTGACTGGCCTGCAGCGCCACGTTGACCATGGCCAGCGTGGTGTTGGGCAGCAGTTCCTCCAGCGCATCGGCGATCTGCCCGGGGTTCGCGCCGGCAAAGCTCTGGCAGCGCGCAAGCAGGTCGGATTGCTCCGGCGTGCGTTGAGCGACGGGAATGCGCGCGATCGCGGCGCAGGCGTCCTGGATGACGCCGCCGAGTTCGCGTTCCGGCCCGGTCAGGCCGGGCAGGTCTTCCAAGCTGTTCGCGATGGCCGCGACGGTCGTGCTGACGCCGGGGCTTGCAGGCACGCTGGCCTGGATGCTCACCGCGCCCGAGCTGTTGGGACCGAGCGTCACCACCGCGCTGACGCGGCCGTTCGCGTCCGTGACCCGCAGCACCTTCGCCGAGGTTTCGCCGTCACCAGCAACCGTGGCGTCGCCGGCAACTTCGATGCTCACGGTGACGCCGGGCTCGGGGATTCCGTTGCCGCGCACTTCGATGACGATCGGATTCGGCAGCGGCAGGCCGGGCAGGCCCTGCTGGTTGCCGCCGGAGATCAGAGCGATCGACCGGTTGAAGGTTGCCGTCAGCGTGAAGTCGACGGTGGCGGCGGGGTTGTCGGCACGCGTCGCGCGCACCACGATCGGGCCCGGCGTGGCGCCGACCTGCAGGCCGGTCTGCGCCCGGCCCGACGCATCGGTGGTCGGCGTCGGGGCGGCCAGGGTCGCGTCGCCGGAGACAACGGCCCAGTTGATGGCGATCCCCGGCGCCGCGGCGCCGTTGTCGCGGGCCTCGATGATGAGCGGGTTCGGCAGCGAGGTTCGCGTCGGAGCGTTCTGCGCATTGCCGGACACCAGTGCCAGCGTCCGGGCCAGCGTCGACGCCACGGTGAAATCGACGGTGGCGGTCGGCTCGTCGAGGCGCGTCGCTCGCACCACGACCGTTCCTGCGGTCGCGCCCATCTGCAGGCCGGACTGCGCGCGTCCGACCGTGTCGGTCGACGAACCCGGGGCAACAAGCGTCGCATCGCCGGAGACGATGGACCACGAGACGCCGACGCCGGGAGCAACGACGCCATTGTCCCGCGCTTCGATCACCAACGGATTGGCCAGTGGCGTGCGAGTCGCGGCGCTTTGGCCGTTGCCGGACACGATCACCAGCGTCCGCGCTAGGCTCGACGACACCGAGAAATCGGCGGTGACCGACAGGTTGTCGGCGCGCGTGGCGCGCACCACCACCGGGCCCGCGACGGCTCCAAACTGGATGCCGGTCTGCGCGCGGCCCGCGGCATCCGTCGTCGACACCGGACTGGTCGGCACGGCGTCACCCGACACGATCGACCAGAGGATGTCGACACCCGCAACGGGTACGCCGTTGTCGCGCGTTTCGACGACCAGCGGCGACGGAAGCCTTCCGCTCGTCGGCCCGCTCTGGCCGTCGCCGCCGACGATGGCGATCGTTCGCGTCAACGACGACGACACGTTGAACGTTGTGAGCACCGTGGAATCGTCAGCCCGCGTGGCGCTGACAACGATCGGTCCGGGCGTCGCGCCGAACAACAGCCCGGTCTGCGCGCGACCGGCACCGTCGGTGGGCGAAGTCGAGCCGGAGAGCGTGGCGTCGCCGGAAACGACGCTCCAGTTGATGCCGACACCTGGCGCGATGACGCCGAAGTCTCGCGTTTCGACCACCAGCGGCGCGGCGAGCGCGCCATTGGTTTCGCCGATCTGCCCGTCACCGCTGATCGGCGAGATCGATCGCGCCGGTATCGGCAGCGCGTTGGCGACGAACGATGCCTGGACATCTCCGTCGTCGGTGCGCTGTGCGAACACGGTCACCGGCCCCGGTGCGGTGGGCAGCTGCAGTCCGGTTTGGGCCAAGCCGCTGGCATCGGTCACCGTGGTCGTCGAAACCAGGGTTCCGCCGCCGGAAATGATGGTCCAGACGATGCCGATGCCCGGCGTCGGTACGCCGTTGTTGGTCGCTTCCACGACGAAGGGCTGCGGCAGCACCGAGCCGACCGGGCCGCTCTGGCCGCCTCCCGACTGTGCCACCAGACTCCGGGAGATGAACGACGACACATTGAACTCGGTGAACACCGTCGCGTCGTCCGCGCGGGAGGCGCGCACCACGATCGGTCCTGCCGTCGGGCCGAGCAGCAGGTTGGTCTGCGCGCGACCGGCGCCATCGGTCGGGGAGG
>JBOFQO010000050.1:0-8686 GCA_051660925.1 Silanimonas sp.
CGTCGGCCCCGTGCGTGTGCAGCTCGGGGTGGACGCACGGGTGCGCGGCGTGGGCGTGCGGACGTTCCTTGGCCATGGCCGCCAGACTAGCGCGTCGTCCGCGATCAGGGCGTGCGGTCGGCGATCTTTTGCAATGCGGCGTCGATGCGCTTCAGCGCCTCGTCGCGGCCGGCCAGGTAGACCGTGTGCTCGATCGACGGGCTCACCTGCGTACCGGTGATGGCGACCCGCAGCGGTTGGGCCAGCTTGCCCATACCGATGCCCAGGGCCGTCACGCTGTCAGCCAGGCTCTGCTGCACAGCGGCCGGCGACCAGTCGGCCTGCGCGGCAATGCGGGCGCGGACGTCGGCCAGCGGCGCAGCGGCGGTTTCGACGAGGTGCTTGTCGACGGCGGCGCTGTCGTACTCGGCCAGCGGGGCGTACCAGACGCGGGCGCGCTCGGCCATCTCCTTCAGCGTCTTGCAGCGCTCGGCCAGCGCCACGACGACCTCGGCGGTCTTCGGGCCGCGCGCCGGGTCCATGCCCTGGTCGCGCAGGTGCCACTCGAGGTGCACGGCGGTGGCGGCCGGGTCGTCGGTCTTGAAGTAGTGCTGGTTCAGCCAGTCGAGCTTGTCGCGGTCGAAGCGTGAGGCGCTGTGGTTGACGTCCTCGACGCGGAACAGCCGCACCATGTCCTGGATCGAGAAGATCTCCTGGTCGCCGTAGCTCCAGCCGAGGCGCACGAGGTAGTTCAGCAGCGCGTGCGGCAGGTAACCGTCGTCGCGCCACTGCATCACGCTCACCGCGCCGTGGCGCTTGGACAGCTTGGTGCCGTCGGGGCCGAGGATCATCGGCAGGTGGGCGAAGCGCGGGGCCTTGGCGCCGAGCGCCTCGTAGATGTTGATCTGGCGCGGGGTGTTGTTGACGTGGTCGTCGCCGCGGATCACGTCGGTGATGCGCATGTCGAGATCGTCGATCACGACCGCGAAGTTGTAGGTCGGGGAGTCGTCCGAGCGCACGAGGACGAGGTCATCGAGCTCAGCGTTCGCCCACTCGATGCGGCCCTTGACCGCGTCGTGGAAGACCACGCTGCCGCCTTCCGGGTTGCGGAATCGGATGACGCGATTCGGGTCGTCGCGGTACGGCGCGTTCTCGCTGCGGTACTTGCCGGAATAGCGTGGTGTGTCACCGGCGGCCATTGCCGCCTCGCGCATGGCCTGGATCTCGTCCTTCGTCTCGTAGGCGTAGTAGGCCTTGCCGACCTGCACGAGCTCAGAGGCCACCTGGCGATAGCGCTCAAGACGCTGGGTCTGGAAGATCGGACCCTCGTCGGCCTGCAGCCCCAACCATGCCATGCCGTCGAGGATCGCCTGAACCGCCTCCGGCGTGCTGCGCTCCTGGTCGGTGTCCTCGACGCGCAGCACGAACTGGCCGCCGCGGCTGCGCGATTCCAGCCAGCAGTAGAGCGCCGTGCGGGCGCCGCCGATGTGCAGGTAACCGGTGGGGCTGGGCGCGAAACGGGTGCGACAGGTCATGGGAAGCGGCCGACGTCAGAAACGGGAACGCGCCGGCGGGGGGCTCGGCGCGAGGGGCGCTAGTGTACGTCGACTCCGCCGCCGCATAATCCACGCCATTCCCGTCTTCACACCCAAGGCCGTTCCATGCGCCTGACGCTTGCCGCCCTGCTGCTGGCCGCCCTGCCCGCCCTCGGCCACACCGCTCCGGCACCCGCACCTTCATCGGCGGCCACGCCGGCCGTCGCGATGGAGCGCGTGGCGCTGGAGACCTCCGTCGGCCGCATCGTGCTGGAGCTCGACGCCGGCAAGGCACCGCGGACGGTGGCCAACTTCCTCGCCTACGTCGAGTCCGGCCACTACAACGGCACGATCTTCCACCGCGTGGTGCCCAACCTGCTGGTGCAGGGCGGTGCCTACACGCCCGACCTGCAGCCCAAGCCCGACCGCGCCCCGGTCCCGCTGGAAGCCGCCAACGGCCTAAGCAACCTGCGCGGCACCATCGCCGCCGCCCGCCGGCCCGACACCCGCGATTCGGCGACCTCACAGTTCTTCATCAACGTCGTCGACAACACGCAGCTCGATCCGGTCGATCCGGCCAACGACATCGGCGCCGGCTACGCCGTGTTCGGGCGGGTCGTCGAGGGCATGGACGTGGTCGACAAGATGCGCGCCGTCGAAACCGGCGAGCAGGGCCCCTTCCCGTCCCGCGTCCCGAAGCAGCCGATCCTGATCGAGCGCGCGGTGCGCCTCGACGGTGCGGGCGAATGACCACGCTGTTCCTGTCCGACCTGCATCTCGACGAATCGCGGCCGGATACCACCGCCCAGTTCGAAGCCTTCTGCGCCGGTGAAGCGCGCGAGGCCGAGGCCGTCTACATCCTTGGCGACCTGTTCGAAGCCTTCGTGGGCGACGACGACGACGGCGACATCGCCACGCGCGTAGCGGCCGCCGCGCGGGGCCTGAGCGACGCCGGTGTGCCGGTGGCCTTCATGCGCGGCAACCGCGATTTCCTCGTCGGGCCCGAGTACGCCGCGCGCGCCGGATGGACCCTGCTGCCCGACCCCGCGGTGATCCTGCTGAACGGCGAACCGACCCTGCTGATGCATGGCGACCTGCTCTGCCTCGACGACGTCGCCTACCAAGGCTTCCGCCGCCAGGTGCGCGACCCGACCTGGCAGCAGGCCTTCCTGTCGCAGCCGTTGGCCGCCCGCCGCGCCTTCGCCGTGCAGGCCCGCGCCGCGAGTGCCGCCGCGCAGTCCGGTCGCGATGAGAGCATCGGCGACGTCACACCGGCGGAAGTTGAGCGCCTGATGGCCTTCTACGGCGTGCGCCGACTGATCCACGGCCACACGCATCGTCCGGCGATGCACGCGGTGAGGCTGCCTGCCGGAGTCGGCCAGCGCATCGTGCTCGGCGACTGGTACGAGCAGGGCTCGGTGCTGCGCGTCGATGGCGACGGCTTCGCGCTCAGCCGCCCAGCCTGAATCGCCAAAACGTCTACGTCGTAAACGCGACGCCGCCGACGGGCGTCACGCGGACGCGCTCGCCGCGCTGCGGCAGCGGCTGTTGTGCGCTGTCGAGATCGACTTCGATCAGCCCACCCTGCCCGGCCACGCTGAGCTCCAGGGTGTTGCGCGCGCCGATGCGGCGCAGGCCGCGCACTTCCGCCGGCAGTCCGGCCTCGCCCGCCTCGCCGCCGACCACGCGCAGCTCGTAGGGGCGCAGGTGCAGCCCGGCCGGCCCCAGCGCGCCACCGATGCGCCGCGGCACCGGCAGCACGGCGTCGATACCCGGCACGCGGAAGCCCTCCGGCACCAGCTCGCCGTCAATGCGGCCACCCCGGCCGATGAAATCGAACACGAAGCGACTCTGCGGCCGGCGGTAGACCTCGTCCGGCGTGCCGACCTGCTCGATGCGCCCGGCGTTGAACACCACCACGCGATCGGCAAGTTCCAGCGCCTCTTCCTGATCGTGGGTCACGAACAGCGTGGTGTGGCCGGTGTCGTCGTGCACCTGGCGCAGCCAGCGACGCAGCTCAACGCGCACCTTGGCGTCGAGGGCGCCGAACGGCTCGTCGAGCAGCAGCAGGCGCGGCTGGATGGCCAGAGCGCGGGCCAGCGCGACGCGTTGCCGCTGCCCGCCGGAGAGCTGCTCCGGATAGCGGCTGCCGAAGCCGGCGAGCTGCATGCGCACGAGCAGCGCCTCGACACGGCTCGCGATCTCGGCCTTCGACGGGCGCTCGCCGCGCGACTGGCTCTCCGGGCCGAAGGCGATGTTCTCGGCGACCGTGAGGTGCTTGAACAACGCGTAGTGTTGGAACACGAAGCCGACGCGGCGCTCGCGCAGGCTGAGTGACGTCGCGTCGAGATCGCCGAACAGCACGCGGCCCGCGTCGATGGGCAGCAGGCCGGCAATCGCGCGCAGCAGCGTCGTCTTGCCCGAGCCCGAGGGCCCGAGCAGGGCGATCAGTTCGCCGCTGGCGACGTCGAGATCGACGTCGTCGAGGGCGACGGTGTCGGCGAAGCGCTTCGACAGGCCTTCGAGGGTGAGCTGCATGGGGAGTCTCCTCAGTGGCGCGCGCCGGCGGCGAGCGCGTCGCCGTGGCGGTGTTCCAGCCAAGCCTTCGCCACCAGGGTGACGAGGGCCAGCAGGGTCAGCAGGGAAGCGACCGCGAAGGCCGCCTGGAACTGGAACTCGCCGTGCAGGATTTCGACCTGCAGCGGCAGCGTGTTGGTGAGCCCGCGGATGTGGCCGGACACCACCGACACCGCGCCGAATTCGCCCATCGCCCGCGCATTGCACAGCAGCACGCCGTAAAGCAGCGCCCACTTGATGTTCGGCAGGGTGACGCGCCAGAACACGCGCAGCCCCCCGGCGCCCAGCGAGGCCGCGGCCTCCTCCTCGTCGCGGCCCTGCGAGGCCATCAGCGGGATCAGCTCGCGTGCCACGAACGGAAAAGTGACGAACACCGTCGCCAGCACGATGCCGGGCGTGGCGAACAGGATCTGGATGTCGTGCGCCTGCAGCCACGCGCCGAACCAGCCGTGCGCGCCGAACAGCAGCACCAGCACGAGGCCCGACACCACCGGCGAGATCGCGAACGGCAGGTCGACGAGCGCGAGCAGCAGGCGCTTGCCGCGGAACTCGAACTTGGTCACCGCCCACGCGGTCGCGAGCCCGAACACCGCGTTCAGCGGCACGGCGATGGCGGCGACGGTCAGCGTGAGCGCGATGGCCGAGCGCGTGTCCGGCTCGTCGATCGCCGCAACATAGGCCTGCCAGCCCTGCACCAGCGCCTCGACCAGCACGACGATCAGCGGCATCAGCACGAGGGCCGCCATCGCGCCGACCGCGAGCACGATCAGCAGCACCTTCAGCCACAGCGGCTCGTCGAGCGCCGCGTCGGCGAAAGGCTTAGCCATGACGCACCTTCCGCTGCAGCAGGTTCAACACGAGCAGGGTCAGGAAGCTCATCAGCAGCATCAGGGTGGCGATGCCGGTGGCGCCGGCATAGTCGAACTCTTCCAGTCGGATGACGATCAGCAGCGGCGCGATCTCGGAGACGAACGGGATGTTGCCGGCGATGAAGATCACCGAGCCGTACTCGCCCAGGCCCCGTGCGAACGCCAGGCTGAAGCCGGTCAGCAGCGCCGGCACCAGCGGCGGGAACACCACGCGGCGCACGATGGTCCAGCGCGAGGCACCGAGCGTGGCCGCCGCCTCCTCGAACTCGCGGGTGGCGGTTTCGAGGATGGGCTGCAACGTACGCACCGCGAATGGCAGGCCGATGAACACCAGCGCCAGCACGATGCCAGCGGGCCGCTGCGCGATGACGATGCCCTGCGGCTCAAGGAATTGCCCGACCCAGCCCGTGCCCGAGTACAGCGCCGTCAGCGCGATGCCGGCCACCGCCGTCGGCAGCGCGAACGGCAGGTCGACCATCGCGTCCATCAGGCGGCGGCCGGGAAAGCGGTAGCGCACCAGCACCCAGGCCAGCAGCGTGCCAACCACCGAAGCGATGCCAGCGGCGAGGAAGGCGGTCGAAAAGCTCAGCCACAGCGCGTTCTGCACCCGTTCGCTCTGCAGCAGGTCCCACCATCCGTCCAGGCCGAGGTCGAAGCTGCGCAGCACCAGCGCCGCGAGCGGCAGCAGTACCACGGCACCGAGCCAAGCCAGCGACAGGCCCAGCGTGAGGCCGAAGCCAGGCACGGGGTCGCGCCAGCGCGGTCGCGCGGGCGGCGCTCCGGCAGCGACCGTTCGTGGTTCTGGCGCGATGTCGATCACGGCGCTCATGGTGGGTCAGCGCGACCCGGGCTGGAAGATCTGGTCGAACACACCGCCTTCGGCGAAGTGCGTCTTCTGCACGGCGGCCCAGCCGCCGAAGTGGGCGATGTCGACCAGGTCGAGGGGCCTGAACGGCGCCAGCAGGGCCGCATCGAGGCCCTCGCGACGGGACGGGCGGAAGTGGTGCTTCGCCGCCAGCGCCTGGCCTTCCGGCGTGTACAGGAATTCGAGATAGGCCTGCGCTGCGGCGCGCGTGCCGCGGGCGTCGACATTGCGGTCGATCAGCGCCACCGGCGGCTCGGCGTGGATCGACAGCGAGGGCACGACCAGCTCGAACTGCGCGCCCATCGGCTGCGCCAGCACCAGCAAGGCCTCGTTCTCCCACGCCACCAGCACGTCACCGAGGCGGCGCTGAACAAAGGTGGTCGTCGAACCGCGCGCGCCGGTGTCGAGCAGCGGGGCATTGCGGTAGACGCGGCCGACGAAGTCGCGGACTTTGGCCTCGTCGTTGCCGAAGGCGCGCTGTCCCCAGGCCCAGGCGGCCAGGTAGTTCCAGCGCGCGCCGCCCGAGGTCTTCGGATTCGGCGTCACCACGGCCACGCCGGGTCGGGCGAGGTCGCCCCAGTCCTTGATGCCTTTCGGATTGCCCTTGCGCACCAGGAACACGATCGTCGAGCTGTAGGGCGCGCTGTTGTTCGGCAGCCGCGACTGCCAGTTCACCGGCAGCAGGCGCGCGTTGGCCGCGATGCTGTCGATGTCGCCGGACAGCGCCAGCGTCACCACGTCGGCGCGCAGCCCGTCGATGACCGCGCGGGCCTGCTTGCCGGAGCCGCCATGCGACGTCTGGATACGGAGGTCCTCGCCGGTCTTCGCCTTCCACTGCGCGGCGAACGCGGTGTTGACGTCGCGGTAGAGCTCGCGCGTCGGGTCATAGCTGACGTTGAGCAAGGCGGTGTCGGCAAGCGCGACGCCGGGGCCGAGCATCGCCAGCGCGGCGAGCAGCAGCCCCGCGGCGCAGCGGCGCGGCGTCCGGCGTGGCGATGGCGTGGCGTTAGGGGTCATGGTCGAGGTCATCGTGGGATGGAAAGTCGGGGCGCCGGCCGCAGCCGATCAATGGCGTCCATCATCGTCGGGATCGGGTTACGGGAGCCTGATGTGGTCAACCCGCATCGCGGCACCGTCATCCGGCGAGCACGGGCTCCAGCGCGGCCGAGTGTTCGGCCAGCTGCTGGAGGCTGCGGCGGTCGAGCACGCCGCTCATCGCGTCGCGCACGTCGGCCATCAGGTCGCGGACGGCGCAGCGCGCCGGGTCCGGGCAGTCGGCGCAGGGCTCGTAGGCGGTGACGCTGGCGCAGCGCAGCGGGGCCAACGGGCCCTCGATGCAGCGGATCAGGTCACCGACGGCAATGTCGGCGGCCGGGCGCGCCAGCACGTGCCCGCCCAGCAGGCCACGCCGGCTCTCGATGAAGCCGCCCAGGCGCAGCTCAACAAGGATCGTTTCGAGGAACTTCTCGGGCACACGGGCCTCCCGCGCGATGCGGTGCGCTGGCGCCGGCTGCCCGGGATTCCGAGCCAGCACGACGAGGGCGCGAAGGGCGTACTTGGCTTTGCGGGTCAGCATTTCCCAGTGATTCCATGGGAAATGCCCGCCTGGCGGAAACGCCCGGGGGGCATGTGCTTATGCCGAGGCCTGCCGCGGCCCAACGAAAAACAAAGGGCCGCAAAACGCGGCCCTTACATCGGACCGACGGGCCAGGTGCTCAGCGGCGCCGGCCGCCCAGCAGGCCACCGACGATGGATACGGCGTCGTCGAGGCCGAACTTGCCGTCGCCGGTTTGGTCAAACAGCGCACCGACATCGGCAAGGTTGAGCTTGCCATCGCCGTTCTGGTCGAGCGTGCGCGTGAAGAACGCGCCGACATCGTCGAGGCCGAGCTTGCCGTCGCCGTTCTGATCGAGGCCGCGGACGATGCCACCCCAGAGCCCACCGAGGCCGCCAACGACGTTGTCGCGCGTGTCGCGGATGCGGTCGTTGACCAGCTCAAGGCTCTTGGCGCGCGCGGCATGCGACAGGAACTGCGCACGTCCGACGTAGGCGCGCAGCGCGGCGGGGTCGTCAATGGCGCCCTGTACCGCGTGGAAAGCCGAGAGATCGTCGTTGCCGAGCAGGTGGTCGATGCCGTGCAGGCCATGCGCCTGGGCCTCATCGGCAATGGCCTGCGCCGTGGCGCGCAGTTCCTCGAGGGATTCGAAGCGCTCCGGCGGCAGACGGCGCAGGTGCTCAGCGGCGGCGTCGAACAGGGTGTCGCCAAGGCGACGTCGGCTGTCGAGATCGGGATCAATCGCGGCGGCGGGCGTGGGGAGCAGATCGACGGGCATGGCGGTGCTCGCATCGTTGGGGGGTATCCGCAGGCTAACGCGCGTCTTCGGCGCTGCCCAGCGGCTGCGCCGCGGAATCTGACTATTGCTGTGTTCCCTGCTGACGGTTGCTGAGTTTTCAGTCGTTGGCGAGCGTCGGCAACGCCGCGATCTCGTCCTCGTCGAAGCCGGCGGCACGCCGCGCCTCAAGGTTGAACGGGCCACGCACGGCTTGGCTGCCGTAGGCCCGCACCAGTCCGGCGAAGGTCGGCCAAGGTTTAAGACCGTCGCGATCGCAGAGCCAACGGAACCAGCGCGAGCCCGCCGCGACGTGGGCCACCTCCTCGCGCAGGATGACCTCGAGCACGGCGATGCTGGCGTCGTCGCCGACGTCGCGCAGGCGCTCGATCAGGCCCGGCGTGACGTCGAGGCCGCGGGCCTCGAGCACGCGCGGCACCAGGGCCATGCGCGCCATCGCACTGTGCGCGGTCTTCTCGGCCATGTCCCACAGGCCGTTGTGGGCGTCGAAGTCACCGTAGGCATGGCCGA
>JBOFQO010000051.1:0-13734 GCA_051660925.1 Silanimonas sp.
GCTATTGTAGGCGCCGCTTCCGCACCGTCCGTTGCCGCCATGCCCGATCGACCGCTGCGCGTCATCCACTTTGTCACCGGGGGGTTCTCGGGTGGCGCAACGCAGGTGGCGATTGCCCTGGTGAATGCGGCGCTCGCGGAGCCCGGCTTCGAGCCGCTGCTGGTGCTGCGGAAGAAGCGCCGGACGCCGCCCGAGCGCCTCGCCGAGCTCGCCACGAATGGCACGCCGTTCCGCACGGTGCCGGGCTGGTCGCACGCGGCGACGATCTGGGCGTTGGTGCGACTGTGCCGCGAGTTCCGGCCGGACGTGCTGGTCTGCCACGGCTTCTCCGAGCACCTGTGGGGCCGCTACGCCGGCCTGGTCGCGAAGGTGCCGCACCTCGTCCACGTTGAACACAACACCCGCGAGCGCTACACGCGCTGGCGGCGGGCGCAGTCGCGCTGGTTGGCCCAGCGCACGGCGCGCATCGTCGGCTGCTCCGAAGGCGTGCGCGAGGTGCTGCTGGCGCAGGGCATGCCGCCGGAGCGCACCATCACGATCCCGAACGGCATCCGCCTCGAACCTTTCGCCGGTGCCGACGCCGTGGATTTCGCGGCGCGCCTACCGGGCATCGTCATGGTGGCGCGATTCTCGAAGCAGAAGGACCACGCCACCCTGCTGCGCGCGGTGGCCCTGCTGCGCGAGCGTGGGCTCACGCCACCGGTGCAGTTTGCGGGCGGTGGCAAGGCCCTGCACCGCGCGCCGCTGGAGGAGCTCGCCAAGCAGCTCGGTATTGCCGAGCAGGTCACCTTTCTGGGCGTTGTCCGCGACGTGCCGGCGCGGCTGATGGCGCATCGCATCGCTTGCCTGTCGACGCACTACGAAGGCATGCCGCTGGCGCTGATCGAAGGCATGGCCGCGGGCTGTGCCGCGGTCGCCAGCGCGGTGCCGGGCGTGCGCGAGGTGCTGCGCGACGGCGTCGATGGTCGGCTCGTACCAGAAGGCGACCCCAAGGCCCTGGCCGACGCGCTGGAGGCCCTGCTGCGCGATCCCGCCGAGGCCGCACGACTCGCCGCGGCCGGCCGCGCCCGTGCGGTCGCTGAGTTCAGTCGTGAGCGCATGAACCGTGACTACGCCGAGCTGTGCCGGGCCCTCGTTGCCGGTGGCTGAGCCTGCCCTGCATCCGCGGGGGCGGGCGAGGCGTATGATCCGCCCGCAACGACGACGTGCGGGGAGCGCGTGAACATTCTGATTCTTGGGGCGGGCTCGGTGGGCTCGTCCGTGGCGGCGGCCCTGGCCTCCGAGAACAACGACATCACCGTCGTCGATACCGACCACCAGCGCCTTCGCGACCTCGCCGAGCGGCTCGACATCCGCACCGTCGTTGGCCACGGCTCGCTGCCCTCGGTGCTGTCGCATGCCGGCGCCGAGGAGGCCGAGCTGCTGGTGGCGGTGACCTCGAGCGACGAGGTCAACCTGCTGGCCTGCCAGATCGCCCAGGTGCGCTTCCGCACGCCGACGCGCGTGGCGCGCCTGCGCGAGTCGGAATACCTCGAGCTCGGTGTGCTGAAAGACCCGCGCACCTCGCCGGTGACCGCGGCCATCAGCCCGGAAACCCTGGTCGTGCGCCACATCGACCGCCTGATCGGCTACCCGGGCGCGCTGCAGGTGCTCGACTTCGCGCAGGGCCGCGCTCAGCTGGTTGCGGTGCGGGCCATTGAAGGCGGCGCGCTGGTCGGCCACCAGCTGCGCGAGCTGCGCAGCCATCTTCCGGCCGGCGCCGACGCGCGCGTGGCGGCGATCTTCCGCCGCGGCACGCCGGTAAAGCCGGAGGCCAGCACGGTGATCGAGATTGATGACGAGGTGTTCTTCCTTGCCGACCGCCGACACATCCCCGCGGTGATGGCTGAGCTGCGCCGCATTGAGAAGAAGCCGACGCGCCGTGTCCTGATCGCCGGCGGCGGCAACATCGGTCGCAACCTCGCCAAGGTGCTCGAGAACCGCTACTCCGTGAAGGTGATGGAGCGCTCGCGCGAGCGTGCCCGAGCCATCTCGGAAGACCTGCTGAACTCCATCGTGCTGGTCGGTGACTGCGCCGACGAGGAGCTGCTGCGCGAGGAGAACATCGACCAGACCGACATCTACTGCGCGCTCACCAACGACGACGAGGCCAACATCCTCTCGGCGATGCTCGCGAAGCGGCTCGGCTGCCCGCGCGTGCTGGCGCTGATCAACCGCCCGGCCTACGCCGAGCTGGTGGAGGGCGGCAGCATCGACATCGCGGTCAGTCCGCAGCAGGTGACGCTGGGCGCGTTGCTGGCGCACATCCGCGAGGGCGCGCCGGCGCAGGTGTACTCGCTGCGTCGCGGCGTGGCCGAAGCCGTGGAAGTGGTGGCGCGCGGCGACCGCCGCAGTTCGCAGGTGATCGGCCGCGGCCTCGAGGAGCTGGCCCTGCCGCCCTCGGCCACCATCGGCGGCATCGTCCGCGGCGACCAGCTGCTGATCGCCCACCACGACGTCGTGGTCGAGCCCGAGGACCACCTGATCGTCTTCGTGATGGACAAGCGCGAGATGTCGCAGGTGACCGCGCTGTTTCAGGCCGGCGCGACGTGGCTCTGAGCCCGTACTCCCTGCTCTCGGAGCGTTCGCGCACCCTGCTGCGCATCTTCGGCGCGATCATCGCGCTGTCGGCGATGATCTCGCTGCCGCCGCTCATCCTCGCCTGGTGGTGGAACGAGCCGAGCGCGACGGCCTTCCTGGAGAGCTTTCTGGTCGCCGGCGTCGCCGGCTTCGCGCTGTGGTTCCCGGTGCGCAACGCCCACTACGAGATGCGCCTGCGCGACGGCTTCCTGATCGTCTCCGGGGTGTGGATCATCGCCGTGCTGGTGACGGCCCTGCCGTTCATGCTCACCGCGCCGAACCTGAGCTACACCGACGCGGTCTTCGAATCCGCCTCCGGGCTGACCACCACCGGCGCGACGGTCATCGTCGGCATCGAGAACCTGCCGAAGAGCGTGCTGTTCTACCGCGCGTCGCTGTGCTACTTCGGCGGCATGGGCATCGTGATCCTTGCGGTGGCCATCCTGCCGATGCTGCGCATTGGCGGCATGCAGTTGTTCCGCGCCGAAACCACCGGCCCGCAGAAGGACAGCAAGCTGACGCCGCGCATCGCCGACACCGCGAAAGCGCTGTGGCTGGTCTATACCGGCCTTGTCCTGCTCTGCGCGCTGTCGTTCTGGGTGGGCGGGATGACCTTCTTCGACGCCATCTGCCATGCGATGAGCGCGGTGGCGACTGGGGGTTTCGGCAACTACGACGCCAGTTTCGGTTACTGGAACAGCCCGTTGCTCGACACGATCTGCATCCTCTTCATGTTCCTTGGCGGAATGAACTTCGGCCTGCACTGGTACGCGTGGCGGCGCGCCACGCTGGGTCACTACAAGGCCGATGCGGAGTTCCTCAGCTTCTTCTGGATCTGCGCCGTGGTCAGTGTGCTGGTCGCGCTGGCGATCTGGTTGGGTGGCCGCTTCGACAGCCCGCTCGAAGCCCTGCGCCACGCCACGTTTCAGGTCGTTTCGAACATCACCACGACCGGCTTCGTCACCACCGGCTTCGTCGACTGGCCAGGCCTGGCGCCACTGGCCCTGATCATGGTCGGCTTCGTCGGCGGCTGCGCCGGCTCGACTTCCGGCGGCATGAAGGTGGCGCGCGTGCAGATGGTGGTGCGCCAGGGCCTGCGCGAGCTGAAGCAGCTCGTGCATCCGAAAGGCCAGTTCCTGGTGAAGGTGGGTGGCAAGCGCGTCTCCGAGAGCGTCGTGATCTCGGTGGCCGGCTTCTGCACGCTCTACATCCTGTGCTTCCTGGTGATGACCTTGGCATTGACCGCCGACGGCGTCGACATCGTCACCGCGTTCTCGGCCGTCGCGGCCTGCATGAACAACATGGGCCCGGGGCTTGGCGCGGTGGCCTCGCACTTCCGCGACATGAGCGACTTCTCGGTCTGGGTCTGCAGTTTCGCAATGGTGCTTGGACGCCTTGAGGTGTTCACCCTGCTGGTGTTGCTGACGCCTCAGTTCTGGCGGGACTGAGCCCGGCATCGCGCGGCATCAGCGCGCGCAGTCGGGCGGCCAGCGCTTCCGCATCAGCGACCGCCATGTAGGGCACCCGCAGCGGCGGCTCCATCGGCGAGGCGCCGGCGGTGTCGAGGTGCAGGGTGGCCATGCCGTGGCGGCGATCGAATGGCGACTGGCTGATCCGCAACGCGTGCAGCTTGCGCACCTCGGCGAAGCGCCAGTGGCGGTCGAAACAGCCCTGCCGGAACGCAACGACGCCGCCTGCGAGCGTCCACGCCGAATAGCGCGCCCAGATGCCGGCACGTAGGAAGACGAGCGGCAGGGCGAACAGCGCCCACAGCCCCTGCGGGCCTTCAAAGGCCACCAACGTGGCGGTGCCGACCAGCACAACCCATGCCAGTGGCACGAACACCCGCCACCACGCGCGCGGGTGCAGTGGCTGCCAGTCTTGCAACGGCCAACCGCCTCCCGGCAGCAGCGCAGCGATCATTGAATCCATGCGATCCGGCGTGGCCAGCGGGACGAGATCGCGGAGCGACTGCGCTTCATTGACGTTTTCGACCGCGGCACGGTCGACGCGCAGGCTCTGGCGCCCGAACCATCGGTGCAGCAGCGTTTCGCTCAACGAGTACGCCTGGATACGGCGCTTCGGCAAGTGGCTGCGTACGCGGCTGAGCAGCCCGCGCTCCACGCGCAGCTCGCGCTCGCCGGCGTGCAGGCGGAAATCGTGGAACTGCAGAATGGCCAACGACACCGACAGCAGCCGGACGACGACGATCATCGCGAGCAGCAGGCCGACGGCGAGGCCAGCGTAGGCCACCGGGCCGAGGTGCCAGGCCTCGGCCATTGCGATGCCCTCGCGGCCCATCGACTCGATGCCATTGCTGAGGCGCCGGTTCAGGGATTCGCCCGCCTGTGTGAGGTAGGCAAAGCCCGCCGCCACGACCAGCATGCCGCGGTTGGAGATCAGGCCGAGGCGCACCAGTTCGCGCGTCGGCAGCGCGAGCCACAGCGTGGGCGTGTCGTCGCTGTCGGCCTCGGCTGTGCCCGGATCCGCCGCGGCGCCGTCGACGGGCGTCTTCGCGCGATGCGCGCCGGCGCGGACCAGCGCTTCGAGCGCGTGCGCCTGCTCGAGCTTCAGCACCTGCATCTGCGCCTCGGCCTTGCCCATCCCGCCGGCGGACTCCAGCCGCACTTCCGCGACGCCGACGAGGCGGTGCAGTAGGTTCTGGTGCAGGGTCACGTTCTGCACACGATCGAACGGAATCAGCCGGACGTTGCGCTGCAGCAGGCCGCTGCGGATCACCAGCGCGGCGTCAAGGAAGCCGTAGCGGTAGGTGAAGTACTGCCACACCGCGACGATGGCGAGCACGCCGCCGCCGGCCAAGCCGATCAGGTCGCCGGTGTCGGCGCCATTGCCGCCGCCGCCGAGCAGCAGCACGAGGATCGGCAGCGCGAACATGCGCAGCTGGGCGATGAGGGTGAACAGCCACGAGAGCGGGTGCAGCCGCTGCGTGGCGACGGCCTGCAGTGCTTCGCGGTCCTCGCGCGGCGGCGAATCGGCGGCGTCAGCCATGCGGCGCGTCATCGTGTTCGCGGAGCTGCGGCACCAGAGCGTCACGCAGCTGCGTCGCGCTGTCCTCGTCGAAACCGGGTTGGCGCACGGCGTTCAAGCGGGTGCCGGCCGTATGCACGACCAGGGTCGCGAGGCCGAAGCGGCGTTCGATCGGCCCGCGCTCAATGTCGAGGTGCTGCACCCGCGCACGCGGCACCAGCACCTCCGAGCGCCAGAAACGGCCGCTGCGCACGCGCAGGGCGTCGCCGTCGAGACGCCAGCGCGTGTAGCGGAATGCCAGCCACGCACGCCAATTCGCCAGCGCCAGGCAAAGCAGCAGGGCGCCAATGCCCCAGGCGGCATGCCACCACTCGGGGCCGTCGGCGAAGGCGAAGATCGCCGCCGGCGCCGCGCCGAAGGAGATGCCGAACACCGCGCCCGCGATGCTCGACGACAGCCGGAAACAACGCCTCGCGGCGTCGGGGAGCGGTTGCCACGGCGCCTCGCCGGGCCAGTCCATCAGCGAATCCGACATCAATAGCATTCCGGCCAATAGGGGTTCACGGGAGCTTCGTCGGCGCGCTGGCCTTTGAAGCGCTTGTAGGTCCACTGGTACTGCGTGGGGTCGCGGCGCGCCATGGCCTCAACCGCGGAGTTCAGCGCATCGAGGCCGACCCGCACAGGCCCGGAGGTCACGGCGGCGGGCAGGGGTTGAATGATCACGCGGAAGCGGCCTTTCGGCATCCGCTCGGCCACCGCCATGACGAACCGCGCCTCCGGGTGGCGAACGCCAAGACGGTGCAGCAGCGTCATCGTCAGCGCTGGCACGCCGAAGAACGGCGACCACAGGCCGCCGGCCGCGTCAGGCGTCTGGTCGGGCGTGATACCGACGGTTTCGCCGCGCTGCAGCGCGCGCAGCAGCGGCTTGAGGCCGTGAAGGTCGGCCGGCACCGCGCACACGCCGTTGCGTTCGCGCACCAGCCGCAGGAAGCCGTCGAACGCCGCGGACTTGCCGCGCGTGTAGATCAGCGTCAGCGGGCGGCGGGTTGCGACCCACTGCACGAGCAGCTCCCAGTTGCCGTAGTGCGGTGCCACGATGACCACCGGTCCGGCGCGCTCGCCGGCCTCAAGGTGTTGCAGCCCGTCGACCTCGGCCACCGCCCGCAGATTGGTGGCGCGCCGTCGCGTCCAGAAGCGCAGGCTTTCGAGCAGGGTGATGTAGGTCTGTACGAGGATTGATCGCGTCAGCCGCGGATCGAGCGCCACCAGTCGCAGATTGCAGTCGATGACGCGGGCCCTGCCACCCCGATGCTGGCACTCGCGATCGGCCAGGCGCTCGGCGATCGCAGCGCGGAGCCGCGCGCCGGGCAGGCCGGCCAGCCAGGCGAGGGCGCGCAACGCGTGGGCCGACGGAGGGAAACGCATGCCCCGAGTCTAGCGGAGCCCGCTTGACGTCCTGTGTCGGCGCTCGCGAGCATTCATCGATGATTGCCCTGATCCAGCGCGTGCATCGCGCCAGCGTCGACGTCGCCGGTGAGACCGTCGGCGCCATCGGTCCCGGCCTGCTCGCGCTCGCCTGCGTCCAGCCTGGCGACACGCCGGCGCGCATCGTGAAGATGGCCGACCGCCTCGCCGCCTATCGCGTCTTCAGCGACGCCGACGGCCGGATGAACGTCGGCCTCAAGGATCACGGCGGCGGCTTGCTCCTGGTCAGCCAGTTCACGCTCGGCGCCGACACGGCTTCCGGGCTGCGACCGAGCTTCTCCACGTCCGCACCGCCGGATGAAGCGCGTGCCGGCTTCGACGTCCTGCTCGAGGCGTGCCGGGCGCGCCTTCCGGTCGTTGAAACCGGGCGTTTTGGCGCCCACATGCAGGTGGCCCTGGTCAACGACGGCCCGGTGACCTTCTGGCTGGAGACCTGAGTCCCGGCCGGGGGCTGAACGAAAAATCCTTCCCGATCAATACTTTGGCGTGAAGGCCGAGGGCGCCGGTATAATAGCCGGTTCCCGCTCTCTCCTCCTCGGTACCCCCTCCATGGCAACTCCGCGTCCGGAGCAGCAGTCCGAAATCAAGCAGCTGATCAGCAAGGGTCTGGAACAGGGTTACCTGACCTACGCCGAAGTCAACGACCACCTCCCCGACGACGTCGTCGATCCGGAGCAGATCGAAGACATCATCGGCATGATCAACAGCATGGGCATCGAGGTGCATGAAGTCGCACCCGACGCCGAAACCTTGTTGCTCACCGACGCGACGAGCACCCGCGAGGCGGACGAAACCGCCGCCGAGGAAGCCGCCGCCGCGCTGAGCGCGATCGACGCCGAAGGCGGCCGCACCACCGACCCGGTGCGCATGTACATGCGCGAGATGGGCACGGTCGAGTTGCTGACCCGCGAAGGCGAGATCGCCATTGCCAAGCGCATCGAGGAAGGCCTGCACCAAGTGCAGAACTCGCTCGCCGCGTTCCCGTGGACGATCCAGATCATCCTCGACGACTACGCGCTGCACCAGGAAGGCAAGAAGCGCCTGTCGGAGATCGTCACCGGCTTCGCGGACCTCGAGACGCCCGAGCTGTTCGGCGGCGCGCCGATCGAAGCGGTGGCCGACGAAGAGGAAGAGGTCGAAGTCGAAGGCGGCGACGACGAGGAAGCCGAGACCCAGACCGGTCCGGATCCGGTCGAGGTCGCGCGCCGCATGGAGCTGCTGAAGTCGCACTTCGGCAAGTTCGAGAAGACCCACGCGAAGTACGGCTCGGCCGACAAGAAGACGGTCAAGGCGCGCGAGGAGATGGCCGGCGAGTTCATGAAGCTCAAGCTGCCGCTGGCGCTGATCGACGCGTTGGTGCGCAAGGTCCGCGAGGTGGTGTCGGAGATCAAGGACCACGAGCGCAAGGTGCTGGACATCTCGACGCGTCTGGCGAAGATGCCGCGCAAGGACTTCATCAAGGCTTGGCCGAGCAACGAGACCAACCTTGAGTGGGCCGACGAGATCATCCGTCGCAAGCAGAAGTGGTCGTCGGGCATGCGCGAGCACCGCGACGCCATCCTCGCCCAGCAGAACGCGCTGATCGCCCTCGAGGGCGCGCTGTGCCTGACGCTCGGCGAGATCAAGGACACCGCTCGCGCGATGGCCTACGGCGAGGCCAAAGCCCGCAAGGCCAAGAAGGAGATGGTCGAGGCCAACCTGCGCCTCGTGATCTCGATCGCCAAGAAGTACACCAACCGCGGCCTGCAGTTCCTCGACCTGATCCAGGAAGGCAACATCGGCCTGATGAAGGCGGTCGACAAGTTCGAGTACCGCCGCGGCTACAAGTTCTCGACGTATGCGACCTGGTGGATCCGCCAGGCCATCACCCGCTCGATCGCCGACCAGGCGCGCACCATCCGCATCCCGGTGCACATGATCGAGACGATCAACAAGTTGAACCGCATCAGCCGGCAGATGCTGCAGCAGTTCGGCCGCGAGCCGACGCCAGAAGAGCTGGCGAAGGAAATGGACATGCCGGAGGACAAGATCCGGAAGGTCCTGAAGATCGCCAAGGAACCGATCTCGATGGAGACGCCGATCGGCGACGACGAGGATTCGCACCTCGGCGATTTCATCGAGGACACGAACGCCGAGTCGCCGCTGGAGAACGCGACGACGACTGGCCTGTCGGAAACTGTCCGCACCGTGCTCTCGGGCCTGACGCCGCGCGAGGCCAAGGTGCTGCGCATGCGCTTCGGCATCGACATGAACACGGATCACACGCTGGAAGAAGTCGGCAAGCAGTTCGACGTGACCCGCGAGCGCATCCGCCAGATCGAAGCCAAGGCGCTGCGCAAGCTGCGCCACCCGAGCCGCTCCGAGCAGCTGCGCAGCTTCCTCGACCTCGAGTAAGCCGCACCGCCGTCGGTGCCCGCGACGCCCCGCCTGAGCGCGGGGCGTCGTCGTTTCGGGGGTCAGCGCTGGGATTTGACGCGGCCTTCATGCATCCTGCGGGCCTCGCGCGCACGCGGTGCGCCGGCATCCACGGGACAAACAGGCATGGCGATCGAAGCGGTGAAGGACGGCGCGGCCCAGCCGGCGTCGAAGGGCAGCACCCTGACGTGGTGGATCCTTGGCGCGCTGGTGCTCGGCATCGTCGTCGGCGCGATCGTCAATGCGACGGTGGCGGACACGACCACCGTCGTCGACACGCTGACCATCGTCACCACGGTCTTCCTGCGACTGATCAAGATGATCATCGGCCCGCTGGTGTTCGCCACGCTCGCCGTTGGCATCGCGAAGATGGGCGACCTCGGCACGGTGGGCCGCATCGGCCTGAAGGCGATGGCGTGGTTCCTCGGCGCCTCGCTGGTGTCGCTGACCCTCGGCCTGCTGCTCGTCAATCTGTTCCAGCCCGGCGTCGACACCGGCATCGCGCTGCCCGACGCCGGCGCGCAGAGCGGCATTGCCGTCACCGGCCTCACGCTGAAGGACTTCGTCACCCACCTCGTGCCGACCAGCATCGCCGACGCGATGGCGCGCAACGAGATCCTGCAGATCGTCGTGTTCTCGGTGTTCTTCGGCGTGGCCTGCGCTGGCGTCGGCGAGAAGGCCAAGGTGATGGTCGATGCGCTCGAGGGCCTGAGCTACGTGATGCTCAAGGTGACGATGCTGGTGATGTGGTTCGCCCCCTTCGCGGTGTTCGCGGCGGTCGCGGCGACGGTGTCGAAGAGTGGCCTCGACGTGCTGGCCGTCTACGGCAAGTTCATGGGCCAGTTCTACTTTGGCGTGCTGATCCTCTGGGGCCTGCTGTTCCTCGCGGCCTTCGCCGTGCTGCAGCGGCGTGCGGTCGCGCTGTTCCGCAGCGTGCGCGAGCCGACCCTGCTGGCCTTCGCCACCGCGTCGAGTGAGGCCGCCTACCCGAAGACGCTGGCGCAGCTGGAGAAGTTCGGCTGCAGCAACCGCGTCGCCTCGTTCGTGCTGCCGCTCGGCTACTCGTTCAACCTTGACGGCTCGATGATGTACTGCACCTTCGCGGTGGTGTTCATCGCGCAGGCCTACGGCATCGAGCTCTCCTGGGGCCAGCAGCTGGCGATGCTGCTGGTGCTGATGGTCACCTCGAAGGGCATGGCCGGCGTGCCGCGCGCGTCGCTGGTGGTGATTGCGGCGACGCTGGCGCAGTTCAACATCCCCGAAGCCGGCCTACTGCTGCTGCTCGGCATCGACCACTTCCTCGACATGGCGCGCTCGGCGACCAACGTGATCGGCAACACCGTCGCGACGGCCGTGGTGTCGAAGTGGGAAGGCCAGCTGCGCGCCGAAGGCGAAGCCAGCCCGGACCTCATCGACGCTATCGGCCCCGCGGAGCCCGCGCCGGGTCCGCTGCGCTGAGGCTCGCTACAATTCCGAGTCGCGGGCCCATAGCTCAATGGTTAGAGCACGGGACTCATAATCCCTTGGTTCCAGGTTCGAGTCCTGGTGGGCCCACCACGCCGCGTTCAGCGCTCCGGATCGAGGAAGCCGTCGCGCCGCCACGTGAGCACCAGTGTGTCGCGGTGCCCGGCGTGGCCATCGGGCTGCAGCGGGGTGGTCTCGTGGATCATCCGCGCGTCGTCGAGCAGTAGGGCCGTGCCCGGCTCGGTCATGGTGAAGCGCAGGCCGCTCGGGCCATCGGCGTCGAAGACGCGGGTCTCGCCGCCGCGCACGGCGACGCGGTCGATGAGCACCACCGCCACGAAGTCGACGCCGTCGCGGTGCGCGCCTTCCGGCGTCGGCCGGCCGATGCCCTGCGCGGTGTCGATGCGGAACTGGTGCACCTCGACGAAGGGCAGGGCGTGGCCGGCAGCGGTTGCGCAGGCGGCGCCGAGCCCGGTGACGAGCCCGAGGAAGAGGGGATCGGCCAGCGTCGCGTCGAGTACCGGCGCGAACCAGCGTTCGACGCCACCGTGCAGCGCGTTGTAGTCGGTGGGCTGCCAGTGCGGGCGTTGCACACGCTCGCGGATGCCGTGGCCGTCCTCGGCCATCACCAGCGAGGCGTGACGGCGGAAGCGGTAGCGGCCGCCGTCGCGCAGGTGTTCGTCGGGCGGCAGGTCCCGCCAGTGGGTCGCGAGGGTGGCGAACGCCGTCGGTTGGACGCCCGAACTGAAGCCCGCCAGCGCGGCAGTGCCGCGTGGCGACAGGCGCACGAAGCCCTGCGCGGCCAGTGTGTCGGTGGGGCTGTCGTCGTCGAGGCGCCAGGATGGCGTGGTGATCGCGCTCATCCCGCCATTGTGCGGCGGCAGGCCGCGCGCGGGCAGGGGGCGCGCGCTCGGGCACAATGCCGCGCCCTCCTCTGCTGATGCTCCCCATGCTCGAGACGATCGAAACCACCACCGGCGCCAAGCCGGTCTTCTCGGTGATCTGGCTGCACGGTCTCGGCGCCGATGGCCACGACTTCGCGCCCATCGTGCCGGAGCTGGTGCGCAAGGATTGGCCGGCGTTGCGCTTCGTGTTCCCGCACGCGCCGGTGATGCCGATCACCATCAACAACGGCCACGCCATGCGCGCCTGGTATGACATCGTCAGCCTCGATTTCAGCAAGGTGCGCGAGGACGCCGCCGGTGTACGTCGCGCGATCGGCGAGGTCGATGCGCTGGTAGCGCGCGAGCGCGACCGCGGCGTGCCGCCGAACCGCGTGATCCTCGCCGGCTTCTCGCAGGGGGGCGCCATCACGCTGGCCGCCGGCTTGCGACGCGAGCAGCCCCTGCTCGGCCTTGCCGCGCTGTCGACCTACCTACCGCTGGCCGGCCAGACCGCCGCCGAGGCCACGCCGGCGGGCCTCGCCCCGCCGGGGTTCATGGCCCACGGCACGCAGGATCCTGTCGTGCCCTTTGCGGCCGGGCAGAAGTCGGCGGACTTGCTGAAGACGCTCGGCATGGACGTGGCGATGCGCCGTTACCCGATGCCGCATTCCGTCTGCGCCGAAGAGATCCGCGACCTCGGCGACTGGCTGGAAGCGCGCTTCGCGGGCTGAGGCGGCGGAACGGCGCACCCTGACCCGGTCGAAGCGGCGGGATCCGGGCATCCGGGTCGCGACATCCACGACTCTCATCGATCGAGCGGAAGGGCGTCTTCGGCGCGGGGCTAGGCTGGGGCCGTCCCTCGCCGCCCAGGAGCTGCCATGCGCCTTTCCCACCGTCTGTCGATGGTGATGCTTGCCGCCGCGTTCGTGTCGCCACTGGCCGCGTCGCCCCCGGAGCCCGTTCCCCGGACGGCGGAGGACCGAGCTCGCGGAGACGAACTCGTGCGCAGCGTCGTCACTCCCGCGCTACGTGCCTGGCTTGAGGACCATCGCGAGGCCTGGGCGCCTACCGACGCCGAGATCGACCGGATGGCCGTTTGGATGGCGGCGGCGAACCGCTGCCCTGGGCGCGATCCCTCGCCGCCCATCGATCCGGCGGTGTCGCGCAACCTCGCCACCGCCCTTGTCGCCGGGCCGAAGCAGCAGCGCTTCCTGCAGCGCCGGTTCGGTGGCGAGCGCGTGTTGTTCCAGCAATTCGGCACCGAGGCCTTCGACGCAACCCACCGCCTGATCCTCGCGCTCGAACGCGAGGGGAAGATCCGCTTCGCGTCCGCTGGGGATCGCACGTTGGCGCTCGACTACTGGACGCGCGACCAGGGCGCATGGGTCAGCGCGTACAAGAACGATGAAGAATCCCTTCCGCAGCTTTACGACGCTCCGCCTTGCCCGCCGAAGTGAGTGCCTCAGCGCTCCTCGTGCTCGGCCAGCACGTGCGCCCCGACCATGATCATCCGCAGCATCTCCACGAGCTGCTCGACGATCTCGCCGCGGCGCTCGCGCGGCAGGTCGATGGCGGTCGCGCCCATCGCGAACACCAGCCGCGTCATCGCGGTGGCGACCAGCGCGGGGGCGTGCACCGGCCGGCCGCCGGCTTCGGACAGTCGCACCAGGTCAAGACGCAGCTCCTCCTCGAAGGTGCGCAGCTCGCGCTCGACGGCGGCCTTGTAGGCGTCCGAGCCGACCATGCCCTCGCGCAGCAGGATGTGGAGCAGGCGCTCGTCGGCGTCGAGCTGCTCCATGAAGGTCTCGATCGAGGTGCGAATGACGCTGCGGCCCGGCTTCAGGCGCGTGCGCACCTCGCGGATGATCGTGCGCAGGCT
>JBOFQO010000052.1:0-7104 GCA_051660925.1 Silanimonas sp.
CGGAAGCGCAGGGTCATGCGGTCCGACTCGCCGATGGCCTCGTACTTGGCCTTGTCCTCGCCTTCCGGCACATCGAGGGTCGGCGGCAGGGTCCAGACGCCGTTCGGGTGGTCCTTGGTGTCCTTCGGGTTGGCGTTGATCTCGCTCTTCGCCTCAAGCTGGAAGCCCGCCGCTTCGGCCAGCGCGATCACCTGCGCCTCGCTGAGGTACCCGGCAACCTGGTCCTTCGGCACGTCGGCGTTGGCGCGATGCTGCTCGACGCCGAGCACGCCACCCGGCTTCAGGACGGCGAAGAACGCCGCCATCTGCTCGTCGGCCTGGTCGTTGCGGACCCAACCGTGCAGGTTGCGGAAGGTCAGCACGGCGTCGACCGAGCCGGGCTCGCCGTAGACCGGCGATGCCGGGTCAACGGGGCGCAGGGTGACCTTATCGAACTGCGCCGGGGCGGCCGCAAGGCGCTCGCCGAGCTTGGTGTTGTCGTTGGTGAAGTACTCGCGGGCGCGGTCCGACGTGGCCTTGGCCGGGTCGTTGATCGCGGCGACGTAGGTACCGCCGCCCTGCTTGATCCACGGGGCGAGGATCTCGGTCCACCACGCGCCGCTGCCGGGGCTGATCTCGATCACCGTCATCGCCGGGGTGATGCCGAAGAAGTCGAGCGTCGCGGCCGGGTGGCGGAAGCCATCGCGGGCGACATTGGCCGGCGTACGCCATTCGCCAGCGATGACGGCGTCGAGCGCGGCCTTGGCCTGCTCATGGGCGTCGTGCGCGGCGGCATCGGCCGGCTTGGCGTCACCGCCGTGGTTGTGGGCGAAGGCCAGCGGGCTGGCGCAGGCGGCGAGCAGGGCGAAGCTGAGCAGGGTGCGGCGCATGGGGCAGACCTCGTCACGTGAAGAGGTGTGAAGGGTGCGCACGCCCGCGTTACGCGCGTGGCAAGGACGCGGCCCACCTTCCGGCCCTTGACGGCGCACGGAGACGCCGCCTCCGAACGCCATCGCGCGCATCACTGCGTTATGGTCCGTGTCTGAACACACGACAGGCCAACGGAGACGCGACGGCATGACGCCCATTGAGCGCGATAACCACCGCGAAGCGAAGCCCGGCAGCGTGCCCGGTTCCAGGTTCCGCGCGCACGGCCAGACCACGGTCTGGGCCGAAGGGGCCATGGTCCACGTCAGCGCCGAAGGGCCGTTCAATCGCGAAGGGGCGGACGCTTTCTCGCAGAAGATGGTCGAGCTCTACCGGCAGCTGCCGGCCGGCATGCGCTTCGTCAACCTCACGGAGTTCCAGGTGACGATGATGGCCACACCCGACGCCTGGGAGCGGCTAGCCAGCCATCTGCAGCGCATCAACGAGAGCGGCCTGCCGCTCGTCGCGACGGCCTGGGTCATCGGGCCGGAGGTCGAGGGGCGCGGCCTGTTCGCGCCGCGCGGCGAGGCGCTGTTTCAAGAGCTCGGCCGCGTGTTCGCCGTCTTCGAGACCATGGCCGACGCCGAGGCGTGGGCCCGGGAGCGCCTCGCGCACTGACCCGCGTCGTGACGCCGCGCTGGCGACGGGGTGGGCATTCTGCACACCTCGACCGGACCCGCCGCGATGCACCGACCCCTCGAATCGATCCTCCGTGCCCACGGCCGCAGCCGCGTCTGGGCCGAGGGCGCGCTGCTGCACATCCGTGTGCAGGGCCCGTTCAATCGCGAAGGCATCGAGGCCTTCATCGCGCAGTCGCTGACGCTGCACGCGCAACTCGCGCCGTCCGGCCCGTTCGTCACCGTGGCCGAGATCCTCGGCACGCTGGTCGCACCCATCGAGGTCTGGAAGCGGCTTGAGGACCACGTGGCCCAGGTCGCCGCAGCGGGCGTGCCGGAAGCCGGCCTCGCCTGGGTCGTCGCCGAGGATGTCGAGGGCCGCTCGCTGTTCCTGCCGCGCGCGCAGGCCGTGTACGCCCGGAACGGCCGGCCCATCGAGGTGTTCACGACGATGGCGGCGGCGGAAGCGTGGGCGCAGCGTCGCCTGCGCGGCGAGGCCTGAAGCGGGCCGGTTTCAGCGAAGCCACGTCTCGGCGTCTTCGACCTCGATGTCGTGCATCAGGCCGAGGTACGCGTCGAAGTACGGTTTGTGCGACGAGCCAACGATCGTCAGCGCGCGCACGCCAGGGCGGTTGCCGATGGCCGCACGAATGTTGGCGACCATGCGCAGGTTGCGCGTCTCCCACCACGCGACGTACTGCCGCCCGTAGTGCTCGGCACTCGCGTGCCTCAGCGCCGCCGCGAAATCGACAGCGATGGCCTCGCGCTGCGTTTCCGGGGCGTTATAGAAGCGATAGGTCGCGAGCATGTCGCCCGACTCCTGCAGCCGCTTCGCCTCAGCGAGCATCGGCGAATCGGCCGCCGCCGCCCAGATGGACGGCATCGTCTCGCCCAAGGCGGGTCCGGCCTTGGCTTGGATGCCATCGGCACTGTGGTCATCGACGGCATGCACGCGCTGCAGTCCCAGTCGCGCCGCCAGCACCGCACCAATCAGGATGTTCTCGTTCCTGGACGCGGCGGTTTTCTCGACCTGTGCCACCATCGCCGCATCAAGGCCGTCGCCCACCCGGCGCTCGGCGGGCGGCAGCTGCAGCCACTGAACGACGGTCGACGCGCGATCGTTCGCTGCGGCGAACAACGAAATGAGGCGACGACGCTGCGCAGGCGTGGCGTCGGTCGGCCATTCGGCCAGCGTCTTCTCGACTTCTGCCAATGCGGCCGGCACGTCGAGCCCGGTAGCGCGCTGCGCCGCGTCGGTGTCCCAACAGTAGTCCGCAGCGGCGTCCGGATAGAGGGCGATGTGACGCTGCAACTGGTCGCAGCCTTCGCCCGACACCGCTTCGATGGTGATGATGGCGGGCTCGAAGCGCGCCAGGCGATCAAGCAGCGGTTCCAGCGACTCAGGCTTGAACGCGTCGGGCATGCCGGAGAGGTGAGGGCTTCCAAGCACCAGTATCCGCGTGCGTGGACCATCGATATCGGCCTCGAAGGCCGAGAGATCCACCGCGGCGGCCGAAGCAAACGACGCCGAAGCAAAGAGCGCGATCGCCGAAAATCGTTCTCTGAAACGCGTCATGTCATTGCTCTCGGAAAGCCGGCCGCGGATTCGAGTACACCTTGGCCGGGCAAGCCTCGAGGCGGATAGATGCCAGAAGTCATCTGGCCCGCGACGGCCAAAAGAGAACGCCGCCCGAGGGGCGGCGTCGTCCGTATGGCGTTGGTGCTGCCCTGCAAGGCGGCACCGCGGTCGCGAGCTGTTTGCTCGATCAAAGGTGCTTGATGATCTCGTCGGCGAACTCGCTGCACTTCACTTCGGTCGCGCCCTCCATCAGGCGGGCGAAGTCATAGGTAACGCGCTTGCTCGAGATCGCGCCGTCCATCGCCTTGATGATCGCGTCGGCCGCTTCGGTCCAGCCCATGTAGCGCAGCATCATCTCGCCCGACAGGATCACCGAGCCCGGGTTGACCTTGTCCTGGCCAGCGTACTTCGGCGCAGTGCCGTGCGTGGCTTCGAACACGGCGTGGCCAGTGACGTAGTTGATGTTCGCCCCCGGCGCGATGCCGATGCCGCCAACCTGCGCGGCGAGCGCGTCGGAGAGGTAATCGCCGTTGAGGTTCAGCGTAGCGACAACGTCGTAGTCCTTCGGACGCAGCAGGATCTGCTGCAGGAAGGCATCCGCGATGGCGTCCTTGATGATCAGGCCCGCACCCGGCCTGCCTTCCGGGATCACGTGCCACGGGCCGCCGTCGAGCTCGACCGCGCCGTAGAACTCGCGGGCCACGTGGTAGCCGAAGTCACGGAAGGCGCCTTCCGAGAACTTCATGATGTTGCCCTTGTGGACGAGCGTGACCGACTTGCGCTTGTTCTGGATCGCGTAGCCGATGGCGCTGTGCACCAGACGCTCGGTGCCGAGATAGCTCACCGGCTTGATGCCGATGCCGACCTGCACCGGCAGCGAACGCGGCGGTGCGCCGATGCCCTCGAGCTGCTTCGTCCACGCGTCGTTCTTGGCCTGCGTGCCGAAACGGATCTTGTCGAAGGGCTTCGGGAATTCCTTCTGCAGGAAGTCGAGCACCTTCTGCGCGTCGGGCGAGCCCGGCTCGAACTCGATGCCGGCGTAGATGTCCTCCGTGTTCTCGCGGAAGATCGTCATGTCGGTGTCCTGCGGGCGCTTCACCGGCGAGGGCACGCCGTCAAACCAGCGGACCGGGCGCAGACAGACATAGAGGTCGAGCATCTGCCGCAGCGCAACGTTCAGCGAACGGATGCCGCCACCGACCGGCGTGGTCAGCGGGCCCTTGATGCTCACCAGGTAATCGCGGCAGGCATCGACGGTAGCGTCGGGCAGCCAGTTCTGCGTCTGGTTGAAGGCCTTCTCACCGGCCAGCACTTCCATCCAGTGGATCTTCTTCGCCCCGCCGTAGGCCTTGGCCACCGCCGCGTCGAGCACGCGCACGGAGGCGCGCCAGATGTCCGGGCCGATGCCGTCGCCTGCGATGAAGGGGACGATCGGGTGGTTCGGGACGGTCAGCTTCCCGCCGTGGATGGTGATCTTCTCGCCGCCGGCGGGCGGCGTGGGCGTGTGCGACATGGGGCCTCCAGTGAGCGCGTGAACCGCCATTGTCGCGGTTTCCACCGGGCGGGGGAAAGCGTGCGGGGTTAATTCGATGTGAGCGCTGCGTCCCACGTCGACCCGGCGATGGCCGTGCCGCGGCTCAGGCCGGCGATGCACCGAGCGCGGCCGGCTCGGGCGCGGGCCAGTGGAAGAACGCCCGCACTTCGTCGGCGCGGGCCAGCACGTCGGACTCGCCGAGCGCCAGCAGCTCGCGGGTGAAGTCGGATTCGAACAGCAGGTAGCTGGCCAGCGCGCCCCCACCGCCGCTGCCGCGCTGACCCGGGCTGGCGGCACTCTCGCTGACGCCGACCGCGCGCAGCATCGTGCGCACCGGCCCCGGCAGCGCGCCGACGTGCTTCAGCGCGATGTCGTCGATGCGCTGCGTCGGCGCGATCACCAGCATCTCCAGCGGACGCAGTGCCGAGTGCGCGCGCAGATCGGTGGGCATCAGAGCAAGCGTCGCGTTGATGCGCTGCGCGCGTTCGATATCGACCGCCAAGGCATCGAGGAAAATGTTCGACAGCGCGTGGCCACCGATCTGCGCCAGCGACGGGTAGCCGCCGGCGGGCCGCTTCTCACCGGGGGGCTCCTGCAGCCGCCCCGCGCCAATGACGAGCAAACGCTCGGCGCCGAGATGGATGGCCGGCGACAGCGGCGCGGTCTGCCGCATCGAGCCGTCGCCGAACCAGTGACGGTCGCCGTCGAAGCCCAGCGTCTGCGCTGGGAACACGAAGGGGATCGCCGACGAGGCGAGCAGATGCGTCAGCGAGATCGGCCCCGGCACCGCGACGCGCTGCGAGCGCACCCATGGCGCCTGCGACTCCGGTGCGTCGTAGAAGGTGACGTGGGTGCCTGCGGTATAGCTCGACGCCGTGACGGCGAAGGCGCGCAGCACGCCGCGCTTCACCAGTAACGGGATGCGCTCCAACGGCACGGTCTCGGCGAGCAGCCGGGCCAGCGGCGTGTTGTCGAGCAGGGATTTCGGCTTCGCCCGGCGCCAACGGGCCAGCGCCCAGCCGATGGTGAACATCGTCAGCCAGCGCGCGCCGCTGCGCACCACGCCGAACGCGTCGGCGCGGTAGACGTGGCTGGCCTGGAAGCCGTGCCAGGTGCGGTACAGGCGCTCGACGGCCTCGGGGTACTCGTCGGCGTAGCTCGCCAGCGCCGCGGCATTGATGGCGCCGGCCGAGGTGCCGGTCATCACCGCGAAAGGATTGCCGGTCGGACCGTGCCCGGCGCCGCAGACGCCGCGGATGCGCTCGATGCCACGCAGCACGCCGACCTGGTAGGCCGCACGCGCGCCGCCGCCGGTGAGCACGAGGCCGGTGACGGGTTCGCGTCGGTGCGGGGCGTCGGCCATCGCAACTCCAGGGCCGCGCGACTGGCGCAGCGTGCCGTGGAGTGTGCCCTCAGCCCGGCGAGGGCGTGAAGCCGCCGCCGTGCACGGCGGCCCGCCATGCGGCGAAATCGTCCAGCATCAGCGGCGGCAGGCCATGCCGCGCCCGCGCACGATCGCACTGCGGGCTGGCTTCGCCGTGCTCCCACGCCGCCTGCAGCGCCCGGCAGGGCGAGGGCCGGCTCGCGTAGATGGTGCAGGCCACCTCGACGCCGACGGTGCCGGCCAGCGCCATGCAGCGCGGCGTCGCACCGCCCTCGGTGCCGCGCATCGCCACTTCGAACGGTCGCACCTTGACCGTCAGCGCCTCATCCGGGCCGGCCGGATCGTGCGGCGCGGCTTCGCTCCAGTGGAAGGCCACGCGGAACGCGGCGCAGCAGGCGCCACAGCGTTGGCAAGGGTGGAGGGGCGCGGGCATCGGGCGGAAATGTCGATGGGTTGGTCAGCATTTTCCTACATGCGCGTCCGACGTCAGCTGACTGCGGGATCCGCAGCGACGGCGCAGGCTTCAGGCCATGAGCTTCCGCGCCGCCCCCGCTAATGCCAACGACGACAGCGCACGCCGCGCCGAGGAGGCGCCGCGCCTCGACGGCGAGGATGCGCTGATCTGGGCGCGGCGGGTCTGGGAAGACCGCGACGTCTGGCTTCAAGCCCGCGGCGGCGTCGAGTCGGTGTTCATGGCCGCGCAGCTGATGGGCTGCCGCGAAGAAGCCGTGCGCTGGCTGCGCCTGCGCACGCGACTCTGACGCCAGCCGGCGGGCGGTGATGGCACAGTGCGGCCCTCACCCCACGAGGACCGCCCATGTCGCCGCGCCGCCCGTCGTCCGCCCGCTTTGCTGTTCGCACCGGCCATGCCGCTTCGCGTCGCACGGCGCTTGCCGCCGCCCTCGGCGGCGCGTTGTTCTCGACGGGCTGCAACGTGGCCGTGGACGGCGGCGGTGAGGACGACGCGCGCAGCGACGCCGCGGGCGGCAGCGCGATTGCGACCGCGCCCTTCGGCAGCTGGGCCAGCCCAATCGCCGCGGCCGACCTCGCGAAGGCGGCCGTCAGCACCAGCGACGTGCGCGTG
>JBOFQO010000053.1:0-2953 GCA_051660925.1 Silanimonas sp.
CGCTGCATTTCCGTCACTTCCTCGGGCCGCTCGTCGACGAGCAGCACGATCAGGTGCACGTCCGGGTGGTTGGTGGTGATGGCGGTGGCGACCTGCTGCATCAGCATGGTCTTGCCGGCCTTCGGCGGCGACACGATCAGCGCGCGCTGGCCCTTGCCGAGCGGCGACATCAGGTCCATGACGCGGCCGGTGATGTCCTCCGAGCTGCCGTTGCCGCGCTCAAGCTTGAAGCGCTCGCGCGGGAACAGCGGCGTCAGGTTCTCGAACAGCACCTTGCCCTTGCTGGCTTCCAGCGGCTCGCCGTTGATGGTGTCGAGCTGGTTCAGCGCGACGTAGCGCTCGCCGTCCTTCGGATTGCGGATGCGGCCGGCGATGTAGTCGCCGGTGCGCAGGTTGAAGCGGCGGATCTGGCTGGGCGAGATGTACACATCATCCGGGCCAGCGAGGTAGCTCGCTTCGGCGCCGCGCAGGAAGCCGTAGCCGTCCGGCAGGATTTCCAGCACGCCGTCGGCGGCCACGCCGTTCGGATGGCGGGACAGCACCTTCAGCAGCGCGAAGACCACGTCCTGCTTGCGCATGCGGGCCACGCCCTCATGCTGGTTCAGACGCTCCGCGAGCTCGAGCAGCCGGTAGGCCGGCATGCGCTTCATCTCGGTGAGCGAGGGCACCACGAAACCTTCGGGGAACTGGAAGGGCTGGCGGTAGGGTTCGCCGCCCTGCGGGCCCTGCGACGGCTGGCCGCCGCCCTGGTTCTGGCCGCCTTGGCCGGCGTTCTGGCCGTCACCGTCGCCGTTGTCGCCGTCATTCTGGACGCCGGTTCCGCCATTGCGGCGCTGCTCGCGCTGGCGCTCGCGGCGTTCCTTCATACGCTGCTTGAAGCGCTCGCGGCGCGACATGCGCGGCTCGCCGTTGGGGCCGGTTTGGCCGCCAGCGTTCTGGCCGCCCTGGCCGTCGGGGCCGCTGTCGTCGCCTTCCTCGCCATCGCCATCGTCACCGTCGTCGTCCTCGTTCATCGCATCGGCGATGACGTCGCGAACGGCGGCGCTCGTGCTGGCGGCCGGGGGCTCGGGGGCGGCCGGCGCCGCGGCGGGCGCTTCGGGCGCGGCCTCGGGGCTGTCGGTCGGGGTTTCGGCAGCGGACTTGCTGCGGGTGCGACGCGGCTTCTTTTCCGCGGCTTCGGCAGGCGCGTCGGCGCCTTCGATCTCGTTTTCGGACACGGGGAGTTCTCGCGATGGCGAGTGGAGAAAGCTCAGGGGATGAGCCAGAAAGGGGGTGTGCGGGGGTGCGTCGCCAAAAAACGCTTGGATCGCGTCGCGGCCGCAGAAGACGAGTGGACACTACACCCGCGCCGGGCGCGCGGGCAAGTCGCCGCGCCGCCGGGGTTCAGCCGCCGGGCCGCGCGGGTGCGGCCCGGGATGCCGCCGCGCGGCCGCGGCAATGCCGCAGCCCGGGCGGGCGTCGGGCTCAGAGGCTCTTGTCGATGAAGGCGGTCAGCTGCGGCTTGCCGGCCAGACCGACATGGGTGCCAGCGACCTTGCCGCCCTTGAACATCATCAGCGTTGGGATGCCGCGCACCGCGTACTGGCGCGGGGTCTGCGGGTTGTCATCGATGTTGATCTTCACGATCTTGACCTTGCCGTCGTAGGCCTTGGCCACGTCGTCGAGCAGGGGAGCGATGGCCTTGCACGGCCCGCACCACTCGGCCCAGAAGTCGACCAGCACGGGCACGTCGCTGCCGAGCACCGCGGTGGAGAAATCGGCATCGCCGACGTGGGAGATCTTGTCGCTCATCGGAAGTCCTTCAGGGAGGTCGGCCGGGTGCGGTGGCCATGACTGGTACACTTGGGGGCCCTCGGAGCGGTTGGCAACCCCGAGGTGCCGGCCCCCGCGGCCGCAGTGTGCGACCGCGCGTGAAGCGGGCGCAAGACCGAACCGAACCGGTTCACCCGCAGGCGCGATGCGCCGCAGACCACGTGCTCCACGCAAGGATCACACGCAAGGACCCCATGAGCGACAAGCCGCTGACCGACGTCACCCTGTCCAGTTTCGACCTTCACCCGGCCCTGATGGCCGGCCTCGAAGGCGCCGGATTCTCCCGTTGCACCCCCATCCAGGCGATGACCTTCCCGGTCAGCCTCGCCGGCCGCGACGTCGCCGGCCAGGCCCAGACCGGCACCGGCAAGACGCTCGCCTTCCTGGTGAGCATGGTGAACCGCCTGCTCACCCGGCCAGCCCTGGCCAACCGCAAGGACGCCGATCCGCGCGCCCTGATCCTGGCGCCGACCCGCGAGCTGGCCATCCAGATCCACAAAGACGCGCTGAAGTTCGGCTCGGGCCTGGGCCTGCGCTACACGCTGGTCTACGGCGGTGTCGACTACGACAAGCAGCGCGAGCTGCTGCAGGCCGGCACGGACGTGATCATCGCCACGCCGGGCCGGCTCATCGACTACGTCAAGCAGCACGTCGTCAGCCTGCACGCCTGCGAGGTCTGCATCCTCGACGAAGCTGACCGCATGTTCGACCTTGGCTTCATCAAGGATTTGCGCTTCTTGATGCGCCGCCTGCCGGCTCGCGAGGAGCGCCAGACGCTGCTGTTCTCGGCCACGCTCTCGCACCGCGTGCTGGAGCTCGCCTACGAGCACATGAACGAGCCGGAAAAGCTCGTCGTCGAGACCGAGACGATCACCGCCGCCCGCGTGCGCCAGAAGATCTACTTCCCGGCCAACGACGAGAAGATCCCGCTGCTGCTCGGCCTGCTCTCGCGCAGCCCGGGCAACCGCACGATGGTGTTCGTCAACACCAAGGCGATGGTCGAGCGCGTCGGCCGTGCCCTGGAGCGCGGGGGCTACCTCGTCGGCGTGCTCAGCGGCGACGTGCCGCAGAAGAAGCGCCAGAGCCTGCTGGCGAAGTTCCAGCGCCGCGAGCTCGAGGTCCTCGTCGCCACCGACGTCGC
>JBOFQO010000054.1:0-6149 GCA_051660925.1 Silanimonas sp.
GCGCCATCAGCTCGTCGAGGCAGGTGAGGAACACGTCGCCGACGCGTGCGATGACGGCCTCGTCCATCGCATCGGTGACGAAGTGGCCGAACTGCTCGTACAGGTGCAGGCCGTGGAAGCGGGCAAGGTAGTAGAACAGGCTGACGTAGCGTTCGCTGTCGTCCCAGCGTAGCCGCCACAGGCTGGCACAGTGCACGGCTTCGACCGGCGCGCCGCGGGCGCGGAAACCGTCGTTGAGCCGGTCGACGAGCGACTTCGTGCGTGCAGCCAGCGTCGCGTACAGCGCCGGGCCGCGCTCGGCCAGCACATCGAGGGTGGCATTCGCCGCCGCCAGCGCCAGCGGATGGCGCACGAAGGTGCCGGCGAAGTAGGTGACGCCCGCTTCAGGGATGCTGTCGTCGCCGTAGCGCCAGGTGCCACCGTCCAGCGCGTCCATCCACTTCGCACCGCCGGCGATCGCCGCCAGCGGCAGGCCGCCGCCGATGATCTTGCCGTAGGTGCAGAGGTCGGCGCGCACGCCGTAGAAGTCCTGGGCACCGCCGGTGCCAAGTCGGAAACCAGTGACCACCTCGTCGAAGATCAGCGCGCAGCCCGACGCGTCGGCGATGCCACGCAGCGCGCGCACGAACGCGACCGGCTGGAACGTCGGCAGCTTGTTCTGCACCGGCTCAAGCATGATCGCGGCGAGCTCGTGACCGCGCTCGCGCAGCACGCGCAGCGCTTCGTCGCTGCCGTAGTCGAGCACGATGATGTTCTCGACCGCGCTGGCGAGGATTCCCGGTGCGGCGGCGAGCGAGCGCAGCTGCGGCGTGCCGCGGACGATCACCTCATCGAAGATGCCGTGGTAGCTGTTGGTGAAGATGGCGATGGTCTTGCGGCCGGTAACGGTGCGGGCGACGCGCATCGCACCCATCACGGCTTCCGAGCCGGTGTTGCAGAAGGCCACGCGCTGGTGCCCGGTGAAGGCGGCGATCTTGCTCGCCACCTCGCCGGCCAGCGGATGCTGGGGCCCGACCTCGATGCCGCGGTCGAGCTGCGCGTGCATGGCGTCGGTCAGCGCCTTTGGCTTGTAGCCGAGCAGGTTGGCGCCGAAGCAGGACAGCAGGTCGATGTACGTGTTCCCGTCGAGGTCGGTGACGGTCGCGCCGTCCGAGCCGTCGGCCACGATCGGATAGACCAGGTCCTTCCATGCCGGGTTGAACCCGGTGACGACGCGCGGGTCGGCCATGCCGTCGCGGTGCGCTTGGCTGTACTCGCGTGAGCGGCCGGTCTTCGCGAGGTAGCGGGCGGTGAAGTCGCGCAGCCAAGCGGACTGCGCGGTGTCCATCGACGACTGAGGCTTCAGCGTGATGCGCGCCGATGCGCCGAAGGGCTGCGCCTTGAGGTCGGGCGTGGGCGATGCGGAGGGCGCAGGCGCCGGCACCGTCGCCTCACGGAGGGGCGTCATCGCCGGCACCGAAGCGAGCAAAGGCGCGGACGTCGCGGTGGCACCGCCGGCCACCAGCGCCAGTGTCTGCTGCATCAGCGCGAGCTGCTGGCTCATCAGACCCACGAGGTCCGTGGCCGAGGCTGGGATGAAGCCACCGCCCTGCGCCATGGCTGGCGCTGTTGCGATGGCCGGCAGCGGAGTCGCCGTGACTGGCGACGTCGGCGCCGGTTGGTGGGCGCCGGCCGGCAAGAGGCGGTCAAGGTGATGCGCCAATGCGTCAACGTGGTCGAGGTCTTCCATCAGCTGCCGGAGGCGCGGCGCATGGCCGAACACGCGGCCGATTTCGAGCGCCGCCTGGGTAAGCGTGAGCGAGTCGAAGTCCTGGTCAAGGAACGGGATGGCCGGATCGATCTGCGTTGGCACGGTGCCGGCGATGTCGGCGAAAACACCGCGCAGCCGATCAATGAGGTGGGGGAGACGGTCGGTCATGGTCGGAACAACGCTCGTGGGGGGCGCGACGGGCGCCGCCGGGCTCGCGACGGCGCGTTCGAACCAGTGCGCATCGCGGGCAAACGGATAGGAAGGCAGTGGCGCGCGGCGCGCGTCGGCGGCGACGGGCCAGGCGAGTTCGACGCCGTGGCACCAGAGCTGGCCCAAGGCCTCGAGGGCGTGGCGAACGGTATCGACGCCGCGGCCGGGCACCGGCAGCAATGGCACAACGCGCGGCGGGTTGCCACCGGGGCGGGCTTGGCGCACCAGCGCGCTCAGCGCCTGGCCGGGGCCGAGTTCAATGAATACGGTCTCGCCGTCGGCGGCGGCGTGCACCACCGCGTCGGCGAAGCGCACGGGCTCGCGAACCTGGCGTGCCCAGCCGTGGGCGTCGGCGAGGCTCGCGGCATCGTGCGGACGTCCGGTGCGGCTGCTGTAAACCAGCACACGAGGCGGCGTTGTGCGCGCGACGGCGAAGGCCGCCGCGATCGCCGGCAGGGCGCCGTCCATGCTCGCGCTGTGGAAGGCGTGGGAGACACGAAGCGGCGTGGCTTCGATGCCGTCCGTGGCGAGCCCGGCCAGCCACGGCTGCAGCAGCGCGTCGGGGCCAGCGACGACGGTCAGTTCGGGCGCGTTGAAGCCCGCGACGTCGAGTCCCGCGGGCAGGCGCGCGGCCAGCGCCTCGCCCGAGGCGCGCACGGCGGCCATCGCACCGCGCGGCTGCGCGGCCATGGCGTCGGCGCGGGCACAGACGGCGCGCGCGGCATCCTCAAGCGATAGCGCGCCCGCCGCGCAGGCGGCGGCGATCTCGCCAACGCTGTGGCCGATCATCGCGTCGGCGCGCACGCCCTGCGCGTCCAGCCAACGCGCCATCGCCACACCGACGGCGAAGAGAGCAGGCTGCGCGTTGGCGGTGTCGGCCACGGCCGCGTCGGCGGCCGGCGTCGAGGCGTCGAGCAGCAGCGTGCGCAGCGCGTCGCCGCGCCATGGCTGAAGTGCGGCGAGCGCATCGTCCAGGGCAGCGCGGAACACCGGGAACGCGGCGTACAGCGCGGCGGCCATGCCCGCGTGCTGGGCGCCCTGGCCGGGGAACAGCCAGACCAAGCGCGGTGCGGTGGCGGCGCGCACCGGCGGCCGGCGCGTGCGCAGCGCCACCGCGGCGCCGCGGGCATCGTCGGCGAGGACACAGGCGCGCACCGGCAACGAACGGCGTCCACGCACGAGCGTGGCTTGCACCTCTGCCAGCGTTTCGGTTTCCACAGGACGCCTCTCGATCGCGTCGGCCAGCCGTTCGGCCAGCGCAGCCAGCGATGCTTCCGATGCCGCCGAGATCGGCAGTAGGCGCCGGGTGGGTACCCCACCGTCGCGAGCGTCGACACCATCGAGGTGCGCGGCAGTGGGAGCCTCTTCCAGGACGAGGTGAGCATTGGTGCCGCCGACACCAAACGAACTGACCGCTGCGCGGCGTGGCGATGGGCCAGGGGGCCAGAGCTGCGCGTCGGACGTGACGCGGAAACGGGTTTCCCCCAGCCCGATGGCGGGATTCGGTTGCGCGTAGTGGCGTGTGCCGGGCACGACGCCCTCACGCAGCGCCAGTGCGGCCTTGATAAGGCCGAGTACGCCGGCAGCGGCGATGGTGTGGCCGAAACCGGACTTCAGCGAGCCGAGCAGGCAGGGGGCTGACATCGCGTCGGCGCCGTGCGCCTCGGCCAGCGCGCGTACCTCGATCGGGTCGCCGAGTGCGGTGCCGGTGCCGTGCGCTTCGACGAATCCGATGCTGGTCGCGTCGACGCCCGCGTCGTCCAGTGCGCGGCGGATCGCGTCCTGCTGGCCTCGCGCGCTGGGCGCGGTGAAGCTCGCTTTTCCGGCGCCGTCGTTGTTGACGCCGACGCCGCGAATGACTGCGTAGACGCGGTCGCCATCGGCGACGGCCTGCCTCAGCGGCTTCAGCGCGACGACCGCACCAGCGCTGGCGAACACCGTACCGGAGGCCGCGGCATCGAAGGGACGGCACTGCCCGTCGGCCGATTCCATGCCACCTTCGACGTGCAAGTAACCGGCTGCCTGCGGCACCAGCACCGTCGCGCCACCGGCGAGCGCTACCGCGCAGCGCCCCGCGCGCAGCGCCTCGACGGCCTCGGCGACGGCCACGAGTCCCGTTGAGCACGCCGTATGCACGCTCACCGCGGGGCCGCGCAGATCGAGTCGATGCGCGATGCGGGTGGCAACGTAGTCCTTCTCGCTGGCGAGCATGGCGGCAAACTCACCGGACTGCTCGATCAGCTGCGGTGCTTCGCGGCGCAGCGCCGGCGCGTAGCTGTTATTCGCGGTACCGGCCCAGACGCCGATGTCCGGCTCGCGGGCGGGGTCGATGGCGGCATCCTCCAGCGCGGCCCACGACAGCTCAAGCAGCAGGCGCTGCTGCGGATCCAGCAGTCGCGCCTCGCGCGCTGGCACGCCGAACAGGCCGGCGTCGAAGCATTCCGCCTGTTCCAACACGCCACGGGCCGGAACGAAGTTGGGCTGCGCACGCAGCGAGGCCGGCACGCTGGAGTCGAGCGCGGCATCGTCGAAGCGGGTCAGGCCGTCGCGGCCCTCGATCAGGGCGCGCCAGAAGGCATCGACGTCGGGGCATCCTGCGGCGCGAACCGCCATGCCGACGATGGCGACGGCGTGATCGTCGGCGTTGGCGCCCACGCGTGCGCGGCGCGGCGCGGCGGCGGTATCGCCGCCGCGGAGCGTCGCTTCCAAGCGATCGGCCTGCGCCGCGACGCTGGGCGCGTCGTAGATGTCCGCCACGCCGAGCGCGGTGACGCCGCGTTCGCGCAGTCGGGCCAGCACACGAAGCACCAGCAGCGAGCGCGCGCCGGCATCGAACACCGAACGTTGCGGATCAAGGTCGGGCTGGCCGAGCGCGTCGCGCCAAGTCGCAAGGATCAAAGCGCGACGGTCGGCGGCGTTCGACGGCGTCATCCTGGCGATGGCTGTTTCGTGCGGCGTGGTGTTCGCGGGCGGCGCGTCGGCGTTGGGCCGCGGCAGCGCGCGGCGATCAAGCTTGCCGCTCGGGGTTTTCGGCAGCGCGACCAAGGCGAACACTTTCAGCGGGATCCATGCGTCCGGCACGCGATCCTGCAGGTGCTGCCGGACTGCAGCTGCGTCTGGTGGTGTCGTCCCCTCGCGGCACACCACCCATGCGGCCAGCGACCGCAGGCCGCCGACATCGATCGCGTCGACAGCGGCTTCGGCCAAGCCGGGCAGGCTGAGCAGCGCCGCCTCGACTTCGCCGGGCTCGATACGGAAACCGTCGATCTTCAGCTGCGCGTCGCGGCGCCCGCGGTAGGTCCAGACCCCGACGCCGTCGACGTCGCCGAGGTCGCCGGTGCAGTAGGCCCGTTCGCCGCCCTCGGTGATGACGAAGCGGCCCTCGTCGAGATCGGGGCGGCCGAGGTAGCCGTGAGCCAGGCAACCGCCCGCCAGCAGCAGTTCGCAGCCGCCGTCCTCACCGGCATCGCCCGGCAGTACCCGCACATGCGGCACCGCCGCGCCGATCGGCGCGACGGCCGGCCATCGGTGCACGTCCTCGGGCAATACGTGCGCCGTGACCACGTGCGTTTCCGTCGGCCCGTAGTGGTTGTGGAGCCGTGCCTGCGGATGGCGCTCGAACAACGCGCGTATCGCGGGCGTCAACACCAGGGCTTCGCCGGCGCTGACGACGTCGCGAAGCGGCAGCTCGGCGTCGCCGGCCGCGTCGGCGAGCATCTGCAGCGCCACGTACGGAAGGTAGAGGCGCTCCACGCCGTGGCGCGCGACGGCGCGGAGCAGCGCGGCCGGGTCGCGCCGCGTGGCGTCGTCGACGAGCACCAGTGCGCCGCCGGTGGCGATGGCGCCGAACAGCTCCTGCACGTGCACGTCGAAGGAGAAAGGCGCAAACATCAGTGTGTTGGCCGGCACGCCGAGACGCGGGTGCGCCGCCTGCCAGTCGATGAGGCGCGCGATCGGGGCTTCGCCCATGGCCACGCCCTTCGGCCGTCCACTGGAGCCCGACGTGAACAATCCGTAGGCCAGATCGGGCGACGCGGCATGCAGCGGCACCGCGGCCGCCGGACGTTCCAGAGTCGGCAGGCCGGGCAGCATCGCGGCGAGCGCCGCCATTGCCGCCGCGCTGCCCACCACGGCACGCGGCGCTGCGTCCTCGGACATGGCGCGAAGCCGGGCGGGCGGGTAGTCGAGG
>JBOFQO010000055.1:0-17359 GCA_051660925.1 Silanimonas sp.
CAGGCCGCGGGCCTTGGCGCGCGTCTCGGCCAGCTCCTTGGCGGCGACGGAGTCGACAACGATGCCGGCTCCAGCGCGAAACGCCACGTCGACGCCGTCGGTCCAGAGCGTGCGGATCAGGATGTTGAGGTCCATGTCGCCACAGGCGTCGAGGTAGCCCATCGCGCCCGTGTACGGGCCGCGGCCCTCGCCCTCGAGCTCGGCGATGATCTGCATGCAGCGCACCTTCGGGCAGCCGGTGATCGTGCCACCGGGGAACACCGCAGCGATCGCTTGCCCTGCCGTCACACCCTCGCGCATCACACCGCTAACGTTGCTGACGATGTGATGCACATGGGCGTAGCTTTCCACCGTCATCAGCTCATCGACACGCACCGAGCCCGGGACGCAGACGCGACCGAGGTCGTTGCGCTCGAGGTCGATCAGCATCACGTGCTCGGCGCGCTCCTTCGGATGGCCAACCAGCTCGGCGATACGCGCCGCGTCATCGTCGCCTTCGAAGCGCGGCCGCGTGCCGGCAATCGGGCGTGTTTCGATGCGCCGGCCGCGGATCGACACCAGCCGCTCTGGCGACGAACTCGCGACGCTGCCGCCGGGGAGCGAGAACAGGCCGGCGAAGGGCGCGGGATTCGCCGCACGCAACGCGGCATAGAGGGCGCAGGCCTCGGGTGGCGCGTCAAAACCGGCGCGCCAGCCGCGGGAAAGATTGACCTGGAACACGTCACCGGCGCGCAGGTACTCGTGCACACGCGCCACGCCGTCGAGGAAGCGCGCGTCGGCGTCTTCAGTCAGCGTGCATGGCTCGGCCGAAGCCGCCGAAGGCCGGCCCGCGCCCGGCGCCTCGGTGCGGTCGGCGACGGTCTGGTCGGCGACGATCGCGATGCGCGACAGCCAGGCCTCGTGCCCCGGCAGCGCCGTCGCGATGCAGCGGCCGGTCTCGCGATCGCGCAGCACGGCGGCCGGGCAGAACAACGCCGCGGCCACCGGCAGCGCGCCGCGGAACGCCGGCAAGCGCAGCGTGGGTTCGACCTGCGCCGCCAACTCGTAGCCGAGGTACAAGGCCCAACCGCCGCGGAACGGCAGCGCGTCGGCGGTGGCGTCGTGCGCCGTGTCGGCGTGCGCGGATGCTGTGGCCGCCGACGCGGCGTTCGTGCGTCCTGCTTCTTCGCGGCAGGCCGCTGTGCGCATGAGCCGCTCGCGCAGTTCGGCCTGGGCGTGGTCGAGCGCGTCGAGGAACCGCCCTGGCACGATGTGCCCGGTTTCGCCGCGAGTAACGCCGTCCGCGCCGAGGAACAGGCCGCTTTCGCCGCCGGCCAGCAGCAGGTCCCAGCGCGCCTTGCCGCCCAGTGCCGCCGACTCCAGCAGCAGTGGGAACTCGCCCGGTGCCGCGCGCTTCAACGCGAGCAGATCGAGGCCGTCGCCCAGCGGGCGAACCCGCCGTTCGCGGACTGCGAGCGTCATCGCGTCACAGGCGGCGGAACACCAGGGTGGCGTTGGTGCCACCGAAGCCGAAACCGTTCGAGACGACAAGGTCAAGCTTGGCATCGCGGGCGACGTTCGGCACGTAGTCGAGGTCGCAGCCTTCGCCCGGCGCATCGAGGTTGATCGTCGGCGGCACGACGCCGTCGCGCATCGCGAGGATCGAGAAGATGGCCTCGACGCCGCCGGCTGCACCGAGCAGGTGGCCGGTCATCGATTTGGTCGAGCTGACCATCATCTTGTACGCGTGATCGCCAAAGGCGCGCTTCATCGCCAACGTTTCCGCCAGGTCGCCCAGTGGCGTCGAGGTGCCGTGTGCGTTGAGGTACTGCACGTCGCTGGCGTTCGCCTTGGCGTCCTTCAGCGCCGCCGCCATGCAGCGCGCCGGGCCTTCGCCGCCCTCGCTGGGCGCGGTCATATGGAAGGCATCCGAGCTGGCGCCGAAGCCGGCGAGCTCGCAGTAGATGCGGGCGCCGCGGGCTTTGGCGTGCTCGTACTCCTCGAGCACCAGGATGCCGGCGCCGTCGCCAAGCACGAAGCCGTCGCGATCCTTGTCCCACGGGCGCGAAGCGCGCGTCGGGTCGTCGTTGCGGGTGGAGAGCGCGCGCATCGAGCAGAAGCCGCCGACCGAGGTCGGCGTGCAGCCGTGCTCGGCGCCACCGGCCACCATCACGTCGGCGTCGCCGTGCTGGATCATCCGCATCGCCATGCCAACGCTGTGGTTCGCGGTGGCGCAGGCCGAGACGGCGGAGAAATTGGGTCCCTTCAGGCCTTTGATCAGCGAGAGCTGGCCCGGGAGCATGTTGATGATGGTGCTGGGCACGTAGAACGGCGAGACCTTGCGCGGGCCGCCCGTGTGCAGGTCGATCGCCGTCTCTTCGATGCCGCGCACTCCGCCGATGCCCGAGCCGATGAGCGCGCCGATGCGCTCCGCGTTCGCCTCGGTGATCGCCAGCCCGGAATCGTCGAGCGCCTGGAAGGACGCCGCGAGCCCGTAGTGGATGAAGGTGTCCATCTTCTTCGCGTCCTTCGGCGGCACGATGGCCTTGACGTCGAAGTCGCGCACCTCGCCCGCGATCTGCGCGGTATAAGCGGACGGATCGAAATGGCTGATGCGTCCGATGCCGGAGCGGCCGTTGCGGATGCTGTCCCACGCGGTGGCGAGGGTGTTGCCGACGGGCGACACGATGCCCATGCCGGTGACGACGACGCGACGCTGGCTCATTGCGGGAGCTCCTCCGATCCGATGCCGGCGACGCCTGTCGCCGATAACAAACCGCCGCGCCCTGCGACAGGCGCGGCGCATGACGCCGTTTGGCTTACGCCTTGACGTGCGCCTTGATGTAGTCGATCGCCTGCTGGACCGACGTGATCTTCTCGGCTTCCTCGTCCGGGATCTCGCACTCGAACTCTTCCTCGAGGGCCATCACCAGCTCGACGGTGTCCAGCGAGTCGGCGCCGAGGTCGTCGACGAACGAAGCCGTGTTGGTCACGTCCTCTTCCTTCACGCCCAGCTGTTCGATGACGATCTTCTTGACGCGCTCTTCGATGGTGCTCATGGGTTCTGATCCCTCCCGGGTATGCAACGTTACAGACGCTTGTGATCGGGGCTAGGGTCCGTGCGCGTCCAGGCAACGGAGCCGCCGTGTTCGGGCCTTACCGGCCGGATTCTATGCCATGTGCATGCCGCCGTTGACATGCAGGGTTTCGCCGGTGATGTAGGCCGCGGCCGGGCTGGCCAGGAAGGCCACGGCCTCGGCGATGTCGCCGGGGCTACCGAGACGGCCCAGTGCGATGTCGGACAGCATTTTCGCCTTGGCCTCTTCCGGCAGGTCGCGGGTCATGTCGGTTTCGATGAAGCCCGGCGCGACGACGTTGACGGTGATGTTGCGCGAGCCGATCTCGCGGGCCATCGATTTGGAGAAGCCGATAATGCCCGCCTTCGCGGCGGCGTAGTTCGCCTGCCCCGCGTTGCCGGTGACGCCGATGACCGACGCGATGTTGATGATGCGGCCCTTGCGCGCCTTCATCATGCCGCGCATCACCGCCTTGCTGGTGCGGAAGATCGAGCTCAGGTTGGTGTCGAGGATGGCGTTCCAGTCCTCGTCCTTCATGCGCATCAGCAGGTTGTCGCGGGTGATGCCGGCGTTGTTGACGAGGATGCTGACCGCGCCGAACTCCTTCGCGATCGCCTCGACCAGCGACTCGATGGCCGCGCCGTCGGTGACGTCCAGGGCGCGACCGTGGCCGCCCTTCGCCTTCAACCGCTCGCCGATGGCGGCGGCGCCGGCCTCGGTGGTCGCGGTGCCGATGACGGTGGCGCCCCGCGAAGCGAGGGCATCGGCGATCGCGGCGCCGATGCCGCGGCTGGCGCCGGTGACGAGGGCGATTTCACCTTGCAGGTCGTTGGCCATGATCGAGGAGAGGAGTGGAGGGGAAAGAAGAAAGAGTGGGCGCCGCGGACGGTGGCGTCCAGGCGCCGCTCAGGCCGACCACTCGGCGAGCGCAGCGTCGAAATCCGCGGCCGTGCCGATGGCCTTGGCCTCAAGGCCTTTGTCGATGCGCTTGGTCATGCCGGTCAGCGCCTTGCCCGGGCCGCATTCGACCAGGCGGGTGACGCCGCGCGCTGCCAGTGTCTGCACGCAGCGCGTCCAGCGCACCGGCTGGTGCAGCTGCCGCACCAGCGTCTCGACGATGGTTTCCACATCGCCGTGGATCTGGCCGTCGACGTTCTGCGCGACGGGAATCGACGGCGCGCGCCAAACGATACCGGCCATCGCCACAGCGAGCGGCTTCGCGGCATCGCGCATCAACGGCGTATGCGAGGGCACCGAGACCGCGAGCGTCACCGCCTTGCGGACGCCGCGCTCGGCGAGCAGCGCGACGGCGCGATCCACGGCGGCGGACTGGCCGCCAATGACGACCTGCCCGGGGGTGTTGTAGTTCGCCGGAACGACGATCTCGCCCTGCGCGGCGTCGGCGCAGGCCGCTTCGATCACCGCGTCCTCGGCGCCGAGCACGGCGACCATGGCGCCCGTGCCCACCGGCACCGCGGCCTGCATCAGCTGCCCGCGCAGGCGCACCAGCTTCGCGGCGTCGCGCAGGTCGATGGCGCCGGCGGCGACCAGCGCGCTGTACTCGCCGAGGCTGTGGCCGGCGAGCGCCGCGGGCGTCGCGCCACCGCGTGCCTGCCACAGGCGCCAAGCGGCGACACTGGCAGCCAACAGGGCTGGCTGGGTGTATTCGGTCTGGTTGAGCTGCGCTTCCGGTCCCTGCTGGCTCAGGCTCCAGAGATCGACACCGGCACCCTCGCTGGCCTCGTCGAAGGTCGCACGCACCGAGGCATCGGTGGCCGCGAGGTCGGCGAGCATGCCAACGCTCTGCGAGCCCTGGCCGGGGAAGACGAAGGCGAGCGATGCAGACATCCAGCAGGTCCGGAAACGAAACGGGCGGCCATGATAGGGCCGCCCGCGCGAATCCGTCTGTACGAGGCGGTATGGCGCCGTCTCGGCCGCGCGGTGGCGGCGCGGCGAGCTCAGTAGCGCATCAGCGCCGAGCCCCAGGTGAAGCCGCCGCCGAAGGCTTCCATCAGCACCAGCTGACCGCGCTGCACCTTGCCCGAGCGCACGGCTTCGTCGAGGGCCAGCGGCACCGAGGCCGCCGAGGTGTTGCCGTGCTTGTGCACGGTGAGCACGACGCGATCCATCGGCATCGCCAAGCGCTTGGCCGTCGCTTCGATGATGCGCAGATTGGCCTGATGCGGGATCAGCCAGTCGAGCTGGGTCTTGTCGATGCCGTTGGCTTCAAGCGCCTCGTCGACGACGCTGTCGAGTGCCTTCACCGCGTACTTAAAGACGTCGCTGCCGGCCATCAGCACGCGCACACCGGCGTTCTTCTCGTCGAGCTTGAAGCCCGCCGATACGCCGACCGGGTTGTACAGCAGCTCCTTCTTGCCGCCGTCGGAATGCAGGTGCGTGCTGAGGATGCCGGTCTCGGTATCGGCCTTCAGAACAACCGCACCGGCGCCGTCGCCGAACAGCACGCAGGTGTTGCGATCCGACCAATCGAGCATGCGCGTCAGTGTCTCGGCGCCTACGACCAGAACGGTCTTGGCCGCGCCGCTGCGGATGAACTTGTCGGCCGTGGTGAGCGCGAAGATGAAGCCGGAGCAGGCAGCGTTGACGTCGAAGGCCGGGCAGCCGTTCGCGCCGATGCGCGCCTGCAGCAGGCAGGCTGAGCTGGGGAAGATGATGTCGGGCGTGGTAGTGCCCATGACGATCAGGTCGAGCTCGGCGGCGGTGACGCCGGCGGCTTCCATGGCACGCAGGGCGGCCTGCTCGGCGAGGTCGACCGTGGTCTGGCCGTCGGCGACGATGTGGCGCTGCTGGATACCGGTGCGCTCGCGGATCCACTGGTCCGAGGTCTCGACGATCTTCTCGAGGTCGGCGTTGGTGAGGATCTTCTCCGGCAGGTAGCTGCCGGTGCCGGCGATGCGCGCGTAGACGGTCATGTCGAAGGCTCCGAGTCGCCGCCCCGCCCTTCGCAGGCGTACGGCAGCGCAAAAAAACGAAACGCGACGGTGGTCACCGCCGCGTCATCGTAGGGTCATGCGCCGGGCGTGGCTTGGCAAGCCCCGCGCAGGTTCGCCTCAAGAGTGGTGCCAAGCACCACGCTCACCGATCACTCGGTGTCAGCGACCTTCGACTTGGTGTCGATCACCTTCTTGCCGCGATAGAAGCCGTCGGCGGTGACGTGGTGGCGCAGGTGCGTCTCGCCGCTGGTCGGGTCGGTGGCGAGCTGCTTGGCGGAAAGCGCATCGTGCGAGCGGCGCTGGCCACGACGGGACGGGGTGACGCGGGATTTCTGGACGGCCATGGGTCAATCTCCGAGGGTCTTGCGGCCTTTCAGCGCGGCAAGCGCGGCGAAAGGGTTGGTTCTGGGTTGTTCGTCTTCGGCTTCGGCGTCGGCATCAAGCCAGACCGCCTCCACTTCCGCGCTTCCCGGCTTCACCGGGAAGGCCGGAACGGCGAGGATCAATTCGTCCTCGACCAGCTCCAGCGGGTGCAACGCGCCATCCGGGCCCACCAGGGCGGGCTCGATCCCTTCCGGCAGCGCCGCCTCTTCCGATTCGTCCACCACCAGACCAAGCTGCTGGCGCACCGACACCGGGAACAGGAAGCGTTCGAGCGACCGCTGGCAGACCATCGGCAGCTCCGCCTCGGCAACGATGTCGATCGTCGCCAGGCCGGACAGATCACGCCCGAACTCGATCTCGTAGCGGCAGTCGCCCTCGGTGTCCGCCAGCAGGCCGGCGAGCCGGGTGAAGGAGGACAGCGGGACGCGGCCGGTGAAGATACGCGCGGCGGAAACCATCCGCCAAGCGTCCACCACGGAAAGCGAGGTCGCGGACATAAGCGCGCAAGGGTAAGCAGGGCCGCGCCTCGTGTCAAATCAATGACCTGGCCCCATTCAGCCGCCCGGCGGGCGTTGCCCCGCGGAAAGCCCGGGGGGCACACTCGACCCCCGTTCGCTGCCCCGGCGCTGCCCCGCATGGAATTTGGCCTCCACCACCTCGCCTTCCTCGCCCTCGCCCTGGTCGCTGCGGGCGTGGCGGTCTTCTACCGCGGCCGGCGGGTGCGGGAGCGACGCCTGCGCGAGCTGCTCGACCTCGCCGATGCCGTGCAGACCCTGCTGGCCCGCACTGGCGAGCGCATGACCGCCTGGCGTGGCGTGGTCGGCCGCCTGGCAGGCGACCTCGGCAGCGGCGCCCAGCAGGCCCTCGACGGCGAGCCGTTGATCCGCGAAGCCAAGCGCGACCTGCTGCAGCACCGGCTGTGGATCCAGTCGAACGGCCTGCGCGCCACCCGAGCCGAGCTCGACGCGGCCCGCGCCGCCCTGCAGCGCGCCCACGACCGCCTCGCCCAGCAGCTGGCCGCGCTCGAATCGGCCGGTGACGCGCTGACGCAGGCCACCGACGCCGCCCACGAAGCCGCCCGCCGCGAGCCGGCCTCGCTGCGTCGTGCCACCGGCGACGGCGATGGGCCGACCGCGGGCTGAGCCGACACCCCGTTCAGCCCGGCGGCAGCGCGACGACGCAGGTCCCCTCGTCTGCCGCCGCCTCACCCTCGCGACGCAGGCCGCGATACAGCCAGAAGCGCTTGCCGCCACCCGGCCCGTCAACGGTGGCGACGTGCTCCAAGCCGGCGAACCAGCGACACGGTCGGGTCACCCAGGTGGCGTGGTCGCGCACCGGCGTCTCGGCGACTTCATAGGCGATCCATGCGCGCGTGCCGGGGGCGATCCGTGACAGCGCCGCCTCGTCATAGCCCCAGGCCGCGATCTGCGGCGCACGACCGTGCTTGTGGTTGTTCCAGTGGTCGAGCACGAACACCTCGGCGCGGCGGTCGAGCGCGAAGCTGAGCTGCGCCGCGAGCATGAAGTGGTCGGCGACGACGATGTCGCCGGGAGCGAGTCGCGGCCGAAGCGCGTCGGCGATTTCGCGCCAGCCGACGTAGTTGTCCGGATACAGCACCGTGCCGGCGGTTCGCGCGGCGAGCGTCGGCGATGACGGAACGACGAACGCGGCGAGCATCAGCACCGTCGCGGTACCGGCCGTACCGGCAGCCCACGGCGCGAGGCGGATCGGCCACGCGCGCGCTGCTGTGCATCGCAGCCCGTCCAAAGCCATGGGCAGCAGCGTCGCTGCCAGCAGGTAGGCCGGGATCGGCCAGTGCAGCGAAAAGCGCGCCTTGTCGACAAAGGGAGCGAGCAGCGCGTACAGCAGCCACAGCCCGCCGCCGGCGAGCGCCACGAAGCGGACCTGCGCCGAAGCATCACTGCGCGACATGCGCCACAGCGCCCATGCGAACAGCGCATACAGCAGCGGCGTGGTGATGATCGCCTGCAGCAGCGGCTGCAGCAGGCCCTTCGCGTTGAACGCCCACGGATGCCGCTCGACCAGCTGGAAGCGCCAGCCGGCGCCGTCGGCGTCGAGGTTGTAGGCGATGACCGGCCACCACGCGGCAGCACCCACGGCAAGCGCCAGCCACAGGCCGACCTCGCCGCGACGGCGCCAACCGCCCACCGCGAAAAACGCGACAGCGCCGACCAGCAGGATCGGCGCGAAGCGGTAGTGGGCGAGCGCACCAAGCGCCAGGGCGATCGCGAACTGGACGTACAACGCGCCGCGCGGCCCATCGTCGTCAAGCATCCCGGCGCAGGCATCGACGGCGAGCAGCGCCGCCAGCGTCATCAGCGCATCGGGCAGGGCCATGACGCCCATCGGCATCAGCAGCGGAATCGGCAGGCTCCACAGCCCGGCGCGCCAAGCCTGCGTGTGCGTGCCCAGCCGGCACGCCAGGCGGACCACCACCCACGGCATCGCTGCACCGGCCGCGAGGAAGACGAGACGCACACCGAATTCGCCGCCGCCGGAAAGGGCGTCGCCCAGCCACAAGCCCAACCACACCGCAGCGGCCGTTCCACCGGGCAGGTCGGAATAGGCCCAGGCCGGGTGCAGGGCCTCCCACGCGTAGAAGGCCTCGTCGCCGAACAGCGGCATGGTCGCGGCGAAGGCCAGCTTCGCGGCCAGCAGCAGGGCCCAGAGCGCGATGAACTTCACGCGGGCCGAGGAATCCGGCATGCCAGACTCCGGCCGTTCTCCCGCCAATGCGACGCCCATGCACGCTCCCCCGAAATCGGCCGCCATCCTACCGTCCGGCGCGCGCGCCGCCCTCGATGCGGCGATCGAACAGGTCAATGCGCTGGTGCTGGGCAAGCCGCGCGAGATCCGTCTGGCCTTCACCGCCCTGCTCGCCGGCGGGCACTTGCTCGTCGAGGACCTGCCCGGCCTTGGCAAGACCACGCTGGCGCGCGCGCTGGCAGCGACGCTGGGGCTTGAGTTCCAGCGCATGCAGTTCACGGCCGACCTGTTGCCCTCGGACATCCTCGGCGTGTCGGTGTACGACCAGGCCGATCGCGGCTTCCGCTTCCATCCCGGCCCGCTGTTCACCCAGCTGCTGTTGGCCGACGAGATCAACCGCGCGCCGCCGCGCACACAGAGCGCCTTGCTCGAAGCGATGGCCGAGCACCAGGTCAGCGTCGATGGCGTCTCGCACCGGCTGCCGGCGCCGTTCTTCGTCATCGCCACGCAGAACCCGGTTGATCTTTCCGGCACCTTCCCGCTGCCCGATTCGCAGCTCGACCGCTTCCTGCTGCGGCTGTCGATGGGCTACCCGGACGCCGACGCCGAACGCGCGATGTTGGCGGGCCGCGACCGCCGGCTGATGATCAACGAGACGATGCCGCGGCTCGGCGCCGACGACGTGCTCGCGTTGCAGAAGGCCGTCGAGGGCGTCCACGCCAGCGAGGCCCTGCTCGACTACGTGCAGCGGTTGCTGGTGGAGAGCCGCCGACATGCCGGCGTCCGCGTCGGGCTCTCGCCGCGCGCCGGCCTCGCCCTGCTGCGCGGCGCGCGCGCGCATGCCCTGCTGCTCGGCCGCGCCCACGTGCTTCCGGACGACGTGCAGGCGCTGTTCGCGTCGATCGCGGCGCACCGTCTGGTCGCCGATGCCGAAGGCGATCGTCGCGATGCCCTGGCAGCCTCGATCCTGGGGGCGGTGGCGGTCGATTGACGATGGCGTCCCGCTCCGACGTCCTTGAGCGCATCGACGACGGCCTCGCGCGCCTGCCCTTCGTCCGCGGACGTCGGCCCGAGGCGCTGCCGATCACGCTGGACCGCAAGCGCATCTACGTCCTGCCGACGCGCCACGGACTGCTTGTCGGCGCGCTGATCCTTGGCATGCTGCTGGGCGCGCTGAACTACAACAACAACCCGGGCCTGATGCTGGCCTTCCTGCTGGCCGCCGTCGTCCACAACGGCGTCGTGATGGCCCACCTGCGGCTCTCCGGCCTGCGCATCACCAGCCTGCATGCCGATCCGGTCCACGCCGGGGAAACGCTGGCGCTGCGGCTGCGGCTCGAGTCCGGGCGCCGTTCGCGCGAGGGCGTGGTGCTGCGGGCGGCCTCGGGCGACGAGGTCGCCGTGCCGACGGCGCTGCACGAGCCAGGCGCCGACGCCGACGTGGTGCTGGCGCTGCCGGCGACGCGTCGTGGGCTGCTGGACATCGGGCGCATCCGCGTCAGCACCACGCGGCCGCTCGGCCTCGCCCGCGCGTGGAGCTGGTGGCGGCCGCAGCAGCGTGTGCTCGTCTACCCGGCACTGGAGCGCAGCGGCCCGCCCCTGCCCGGCGCGAACAGCGACGGCGCGCGGCAGCCGCGCGCGCAGCGCAGCGGCGAGGACACCCACCACCTGCGCGAGTACCGGAGCGGCGACGCGCCGCGGCAGATCGCGTGGAAGGCCAGCGCGCGCCTCGATCGGCTGATGGTGCGCGAGTACGAGGCTGGGGTGGCTCGCGACGTGCAGCTCGACTGGCAGGCGCTGCGCCACCTCGGCCACGAGCAGCGCATCGCCCGGCTGGCGCGCTGGGTGATGGAAGCCGAACGCGAAGGGCGCCGCTACCGACTGCAGGTTCCGGGCGCGAGCCTCGGCCCGGCGCGTGGCCCCGAGCATCGCCATGCCTGCCTGCGCGCCCTGGCCCTGCTGCCCGAGGCCGGCGCGTGAGCAGCGCAGCGCCCCCGACGCTGACACCAGCCTTGCGTCGCGCCGTCGTGGCCGCGGTGCTCGCCGCGGCCCTGCCCCTGCTGCTGCATCTGCCTGAAACCGTCGCGGCGGGGATCGGCGCGGTCGCGCTGGTGTCGGGTTGGAGCGCGTTGCGTCGCCCCCTGCCCTTGCCCTTGCGCCTGCTGCTCGTGGTCGTCATCACCGGCGCGGTGCTGGTCGGTTTCGGCTTCCGCGTGGGCCGCGACGCCGGCAGCGCGCTGATGCTGTCGATGCTGGTACTGAAACTCTCGGAGTTGCGTGATTTCGACGATGCGAAGCGCGTGGTGGCCTACGCGCTGTTCGCATCCTTCGCCGCCTTCCTTCAGGACCAGGGGCCGATCACCGTGGCCCTCGGGCGTTTGGCCGCGATCGGCGTGCTGCTGGCCATCGCGCGCCTCGCAGAAGCCCCCGCTGCGCCAAAGCCGCTGCGACGCGAACTTCCGGCCCTGGCGCAGGCACTGACGCTGGCTTTGCCGCTGGCTCTGGTGGGCTTCTGGCTGTTCCCGCGCCTGCCCTCGCCGCTGTGGGGTTTGCCGGAGAACGCCGTGGCGCGCACGGGGGTCAGCGAATCGATGGCGCCGGGCGACTGGATCGACCTGATGGCCAATGATCGCCCGGCGTTCCGCGTGCGTTTCGACGGCCCGACGCCGCCAACCGACACGCTGTACTGGCGCGGCCCGGTGCTGACGCGCTTCGACGGCCGCGAGTGGACCCGCAACGAGTGGCTCGGTGGCTTCCCGGCGCCGGCGCTACCGAGCGCACCGGAGACGGGGGGCATCACCTACACGCTGACGCTCGAGCCCACGGACCGCCGCTACGTCTTCGCCCTGGAGTCGCCCGCGGGGTGGTCGCCAGAGCTGGAACTCGGCTTCGACGCGTCGCTGCGCAGCCGCACGCCGCTGCGCTCGCTGAGCCAGCACCGCCTGCGTGCACTGCCGCCGCAGCCCTACGAGCCGACGCTCGACCGCGGGCTGCGGCAGAGCTTCCTGCGCCTGCCCGATGGCTTCAATCCGCGCACGCTGCAGCGCGCCCACGAATGGCGCGCGGTCTCGGCCGATGACCGCGCCTACGTCCAGCGCGTGCTGACGTGGTTCAACGCCGAGCACGCCTACAGCATCTCGGCCCCCCCGCTCGGCCGGCACACCGCCGACGAATTCCTGTTCGAGACGCGGGAAGGCTTCTGCGAGCACTTCAGTTCGGCCTTCGTGATCCTGATGCGCGGTGCCGGCATCCCGGCGCGCGTCGTCACCGGCTACACCGGTGGCGTGCCGAACCGCGTCGGCGGCTACTGGGTGGTGCGGCAAATGGACGCACACGCCTGGAGCGAGATCTGGCTGGAGGGCGAAGGCTGGGTGCGTGTCGACCCGACCGCGGCGGTGGCGCCGGAGCGCATTTACGACACGCTGGAGGACTTTGCCGGCGAGTCCGGGTTCGGCGGCGCCCTTCGCCCAATGTTCGACATCGGCGACAGCCTGCGCGAAGCCTGGAACAACTTCGTGGTCGGCTACGACGCCCTGCGCCAGACCGAGCTGCTGCAGAACCTCGGCTGGCGCGGCGCGGGCGCGGCGCAGGTCGGGCAGGCCTTCGTCATCGCCGCCGGCATCGCCCTGGGGCTGACGCTGGTCGTCTTGCTGTGGCCGCCCAGAGGCGAGCGCGATCCGCTGCTGCGCGCTTGGCGCGACTTCCTGAAGCGCTGCGCGAAGCGCGGCGTCGCGAAGCGCTCGGACGAAACCGCCGAGGCCTTCCTGCGGCGGCTGCGCAAGGCGTCCGCGCCGGGTAGCGACGCCGCGGCCCTCGTCGAACGCTTCATCGCGTTCCGCTACGCGCCGGCCACCGACGACGCCAGTCAAGAACGCATCGCGCTGACAGAAGCAATGAAGCGCTTCCGCCCGGGCTGAAACGCCTCAGCCCGGCGGCCAAGCCATCGCCCGGCCGGCCAGCAGGTGCAGGTGGATGTGGAACACCGTCTGCCCACCGTCACCGTTGCAGTTCATCACCACGCGGTAGCCGTTCTCGGCGAAGCCCTGTGTCTTCGCCCACATCGCGGCGGCGAGCATCAGCCGGCCGAGCAGTTCGGCCTGCGCCGCCGTGGCGTCGTTGAGCGTCGCAATCGGCGTCTTCGGAATGAACAGCACGTGCACCGGAGCCTTCGGCGCGATATCGCGGAAGGCCAGGACGTGCTCGTCCTCGAAGACGATATCGGCGGGGATCTCGCGGCGGATGATCTTGTCGAAAATTGTTTCGGGCATGGTCGGCTCCTGCGGGATGCCGCGAGGATGCCAGCGCTGTGGCGCGCGGTGTAGCCCGCTTCAGCCCGCCGCTTCGCCGCGCTGCCCGAAGGCATGCGCCAGCGTGCCGCGGTCGACGTATTCCAGTTCGCCCCCGAGCGGCAGGCCCTGCGCCAGCCGGCTCGGGGTGACGCCCGCCGCACGTGCCATCTGCGCGAGGTAGTGCGCGGTGGCTTCGCCTTCGACGGTCGGGTTGGTGGCGATGATCATCTCGCGCACCTCGCCGCCCGCCAGCCGCGCGCTCAGAAGGTCAAGGCCGAGCTGGCGCGGGCCGATGCCGTCCAACGGCGAGAGCCGGCCCTGCAGCACGAAGTACAGGCCGCGATAGCCGGTGGCCTGCTCGATGGCGAGGCGATCGGCCGGCGTCTCGACGACGCACAGCACGCTGCGGTCGCGCGACGCGCTGGCGCAAATCGCGCAGACCTCGGTTTCGCTGAAGTCGCGGCACTGCGCGCAGTGGCGGATGTGCTCCACGGCGGCCAGCAGGCGCTCGGCGAGCCGCGATGCGCCCTCACGGTCACGTTCCAGCAGGTGGTAGGCCATGCGCTGCGCGCTCTTCGCGCCCACGCCGGGCAGCACGCGCAGGCCTTCGATCAGCTGCTCCAGCAGCGAGCCGCTCACGCGCCGAACATGCCCTTCATGCCCGGCGGGATCGGCATACCTGCGGTCGCCGCCGACATGCGCTTCGCGGACTCCTCGTTGATCTTCGCGACGGCATCGTTCAACGCAACCAGCAGCAGATCCTCAAGCATTTCGGCATCGCTCAGCGCCTGCGGGTCGACGTGCACCTTGCGGGCATCGTACTTGCCGGAGAGCGTGACGCTTACCAGGCCGCCGCCGGCGCTGCCGGTCACTTCCAGCGCGGCCAGCTCGTCCTGGGCCTTCTTCATGTTGTCCTGCATGCGCTGCGCCATCTGCATGGCCTGCGCGATGTTGCCCTTGAACATGGCTTACTCCTCGATCGGTCGGATGGACCCGTCGACAACCTTGGCGCCCTGCGCCAACAGCTGCTGCACGACGGGATCGGAATGGAAGCGCGCCTCGGCATCCTGCTGGCGCTCGGATTTCTGCCGCTGCTGGCGGTCGAACAGGGTTTCGCCATCGCCCGCAGCGGGCAAGGCCGCCGGGGTATCGACGAAGCGCAGCACGGGCGCGCGGCCGAACAGCGGCGCCAGTGCCTCGGCCAGGCGTCGCACGCTGATGTCGGTCTTCATCGCCTCGCCCGCGGGAGACAGCGCCAAGGTGAGGCCATCGGCATCGCCGGCGACGAAGCGCGCGTGCGCGGCGAGCTGCCCGGCCGGGCCGCTGACGGCCTGGCGCTGCAGGGCGCCGAGCCAGTCGTCGTTCGACGTGATCGGCGCACCGGGTGAAGTGGGCGCCAGCGGCGCGACCGGCTCGTTCCAGGCCAGCGCGGCGTTGGCGCCCGCGCTCGTTGCCTCGAGGCGCGGCGACTCCGCTCGCTCCACGCGCACTGACTCGCTGCGCTCGGCCGCGACCCGCGACGCATCGGCGAATGGCACTGGCGGCGCGCGGCGCGACACTGCGTCTGCGCCGTCCGGCGATTCGGGGGACAAGACCGCCGGATCGACCGCGCGTGCGAACGGCGACGGCGGCGCCTTGCGCGGCGCCGGCGCATCAACGACCGGCACGGCGACGCTGCGCGACGCCCCTGATCGATCCGCCACCTCGTCGCGTGTGCCGCGGGGGCCCGGCGTCGGCGCCTCACCCGGCGCCATGGGCTTGAAGGCGAGCATGCGCAGCAGGCTCATCTCGAAGCCGACGCGCGGCGTCGGCGCGAGCGCGAGGTCGCGCGAGCCGTTGATTGCCATCTGGTACCAGAGCTGCACGAGTTCGGCCGGCACCTGCGAGGCCAGCGCCGCGGTGTCGACCCCGTCGACAGCGCGCGCCGCTTCGGGCACCAGCTGTTTCACCTGCACGGCGTGCAGCGCGGCGGCGAGGTCGTCGAGCACCTGCGCGTAGTCCGGCGAGAACGACGCCACCGCCTCGACCTGCGCCAGCAGGGCCGGGCCGTCGTCGCTCGCGAGCGCCGTCAACAGCCCACCGATCGCCTGGTGGTCGAGCGTTCCGAGCATCGCGTGCACCGCCTCGGCGGTCAGCTGGCCGCCGGAGTACGCGATGGCCTGATCGAGCAGCGAAAGGCCATCGCGCAGCGAGCCGTCGGCCCCGCGCGCCAGCAGGTTCAGGGCCGCGTCGTCGGCGGGAATGCCTTCGGCGTCAACGATGCGGCGCATCTGCCCAAGGATTTGCTCCTGCTCCAGTCGCCGCAGGTTGAACTGCAGGCAGCGGCTCAGCACCGTCACCGGCAGCTTCTGCGGGTCGGTGGTGGCGAGCAGGAACTTCACGTGCTCCGGCGGCTCCTCCAGCGTCTTCAACAGTGCGTTGAACGCGCTCTTCGACAGCATGTGCACTTCGTCGATCAGGTAGACCTTCACCCGGCCGCGCGAGGGCAGGTATTGCGCGTTGTCGATCAGCTCGCGGACGTCGTCGACGCCAGTGTGGCTGGCGGCATCGATCTCGATGAGATCCACGAAGCGACCGGCGTCGACGTCGAGGCAGACGTTGCACACGCCGCAGGGATCGGCGCTGCTGCCGCGTTCGCAGTTCAGCGACTTGGCAAAGATGCGCGAGATCGTGGTTTTGCCGACGCCGCGGGTGCCGGTGAACAGGAAGGCGTGGTGGACGCGACCGGACTCAAGCGCATTCGACAGGGCGCGAACGACGTGCTCCTGCCCGACCAGTTCGGCGAAGCGCTTCGGACGCCACTTTCGTGCAAGAACGAGATAGGCCATGAAGCACCCCGGAAACCGACAGGCATTGTGCCAACCGGACCGCCCCGGCGCCACGACGCGCGAGCCCCGATTTGTGCCTTCGACGCCCGGCCGGTATCATCCGCGGCTCCCTGACGCCCGGCATGAGGCCGCGCCACGGGATCGCAGCACGAGCGTGGACAGGTGTCCGAGCGGTTGAAGGAGCACGCCTGGAAAGTGTGTAAGCGGCTAAACCCCGCTTCGCGGGTTCGAATCCCGCCCTGTCCGCCACTTCGAGGCTGCCCAGCGTCACCTTCTATGGCGGCCCCGTTGGCGCCTCCGCGACGATAGGCCGAAAACCCCGCCAGGCCCGGAAGGGAGCAACGGTATCGGCTGATTCGGGCGCCGGAGTCACGCTGGCGGGGCCGTCACCCTTCCAGATTGCGAAAGCACTCGATCCACGCCGTGGCCCTCGAGCGCCCGCGATGTGATCGTACGCGACGATCTTCGATCGACGGCCCGCGGCCACTCACTCGAGCCGCCGGCTCAGCCGCCGTGCGCAAACTCCGCGCTCGGCGCCGGCAGCGCAACCCGCTCCCCCGCACTCGCCACGCGATGCCCACGCGCGCGCATCGCCTCGCCGTCGGCCGCGCTGGCGTAGTGGTACAGCACGCAGCGCGAAAGCAGTTCATGCGGGTACTCGCGCTCCAGGTCATCCAGCCCGGAATGCGAGGGAGTGCCGTGCAGCGCGCAGTCGTGCGCGATGACTTCGCCGGCATCGGCGACGACGGCGAGCACTTCGGGAATCGGCCGCGTGTCGCCGGTCCACACGAGGCTGCCGCGCAAGCGCAGGCCGAAGGCCGTGTCCGGGCGATGGTGGCGCACGGCGAAGGTTTCGAAGCGCCAGCCGGCATGCCAGAACGAATCGCTGACCGGCACGAGCTGGAACGCATCCCAGAAGTTCGCACCGCCCTCGGCCAGCACGCCGGGGTAGTCGGCGAGGCGCTTCTGCAGATGCGGCACCACCGCGGCCGGCACGTACAGTCGCACGCGGCCGCGCAGCGCTGGATCGAAGTAGGCGGCGTAGAACAGCCGCTCCAGCCCGGCGACGTGGTCCATGTGCACATGGGTGACGTACAGCGCCTCGGGCAGCCGGCCGTAAG
>JBOFQO010000056.1:0-2999 GCA_051660925.1 Silanimonas sp.
TGCGCAGCCTCGGTGGCCAGTTCTGCTCGGTGTGCTCGCAGGAATACGTGCTGCGGCTGTACCGCGGCGGCTGGGGCACGCCGTCGGCGGGCATCGACCTGATCGAGCCCGGCAGCGAGAGCCCGTCGAGCGCGGGCACGGTCAACGTCGCGGCCGGCGGTTCGCAGGTTTTCTCGGCGAGCGTGCTGCGCCCGTCACCGGACTCGGTGACGCTGCAGTGGTACGTCGATGGTGTCGCCGTACCTGGTGCGAACAGCGTGAGCGTCACCTTCCAGCCCGGCACCGGCGGGCCGGCGACGCGCACGGTGGAGCTGCGCGCGACGGACGCGACGGCGCTGGTGCGTACGCAAATGGCGGGATCGGATCTTGTCCACCGGCGGACCTGGAACGTCCAGGTGGCTTCGACCGTTTCGCTGAACGTCTTCGACACGCGAACGCCGGAGCGCGACGACGGATCGGTGCGCATTCCCGTCCTTATCCGCTTGTCGGCTCCCGCGCCGGCCGGCGGCGTGAGTGTCGAGGTGGCCGCCTTCGATGGAACGGCCACCGCTGGCGAGGACTATCTCGCCACGCCAGCACGCGTGACGATCGCGGAAGGCCAGAGCCAATCCTCCTTCGACGTCATGGTGGTGGGAGACACGCGCGATGAGGCCGATGAGACCTTCTTCATCCGAGCCACATCGCCGATCAATGCGGTCATCGCAAGGCCCGAGGGACTGTTCACCATCCTCGACAATGACGGCAACGAGCCTCCGGCCTTCGGTGCGCGAGGTGACCGTGTGATTTTGGCAACGGGGGCCACGCAGGCAACCGTCCTTGTTCTCGAGAACGATGCGTTCGAACCGACGCGACTCGCCGGAGGCAGTCTCTCGATCGTTCGTGCCCCGACACGTGGATCGGCCGTCGTGCTGGACGGCACCTCGCCGCAGGACGCGTCGGACGACCGGATCAGCTACACGCGAACCTCGCCAGCCGCCGATGACAGCCTCCGCTACCGTTTGTGCGAGGCGGGTGGACGGTGCAGCGAAGCCGAGCTTCAGGTCGTTCACCGACCTGTGTCCGAGGCGAGTTTTTCGATCAGGACGATTGGCGATCGCGGCTATCGCGACATCTCTGCTTCACTGCCTTCCACGCTGTCTGCTGCCCGCTTCGACGCGCATGGCTTGGTTGCGCCGGTGGTGATTGCGCCGTCGTTGTCGTCAGATCCAACGCCGGAGATGCCCTTTGACGCCGGGGGGAGCAGCACCGCGCTCCGCACCTTTGCCGCCAGCTCGGCTGCTCGCGCGTGGAGGGTGCTTGTCGACGCTCGGACGTCATCGGTTGGCGACGTCGATCTCTACGTCGGATTCGACACGAACGGTAACGGGCAAGCCGACAGCGCTGAGCTCGCCTGCACATCGGCCACGTCAGCGGTTTGGGAGCGCTGTGAACTCGCGGTTTCCCAAGCAGCGAACGCGGCGGCGAGCTACTGGGTTCTCCTGCATTCGCGAAACGGGCCGCAGGGCGCCCATGCCGAGGTATTCGAAGTGCCCGTCGATCGGCCCGGAATCGAGCGTACCCTCGCTGCAACGGGCCCGGGTTCGGTGCCAGCGTCGGCCAGTTTCCCGATTCGCATCGTCTGGAACGATGCGACGCTGGTCCCTTGGCAGGCTCGCGGCGGCTGGCTGGAGGTGAAGTCGGACGCGAACACTTCGCTCGGGTGGGTGCCGGTACGGATCGACCGTGATGCGGGTCCGGCCGTCCCGTACGCAATGCGAAACGGCGTCGAACATCGCGTCGGCGTGCATTCGGCAGCAGGCCATGAGTCGCTGTACATCGACGTGCCGCCAGGCATGGCAAGTCTGGACGCATCGACCTTGAGTACGGCCAACATCGATCTCTACCTCGCGCGCGTCGACGCGCCGGTCGCCAGTGGCGCCACGCCGACGGTGGCCGCGGCACCGCCTCGCAACCTCGCGACCGCCAGTGCGGTCACGCCGTCGGGCAACGAATCGCTCACCGTGAACAACCCGGCCGCTGGCCGCTGGTACGTGACGCCGGTGAATGCCGCCGGCTCCACGGCCGACCTGACCGTCCGCGCCACGCTCACCGGCACCGGCCCGCAGCTCCGCCCCGGCGGGTTCTACAACCCGCAGCGTTCGGGCAACGGGCTGTTCCTGTATCCCGCGGGCAGCCAGTGGGCGGGGCTCTGGTACACCTACCTGCAGGACGGCACGACGACGTGGTACTACCTGCAGGGCGAGGCGCCGGGTGCGACGGGCGTCTGGCGCGGCACGATCTTCCGCAGCGCGTGGAACGGCAACAGCAACTTCCTCACCCCGATCGGCGAGGCGACGGTGACGCCGAACTCCACGAGCGCGTTCACCTACAGCTACACGCTGGACGGCGAAACGGGGAGCGAAGCCTACGAGCGCTTCGGCGGCGGTTGCCCGACGTTCGCGGGCGCGCCCTTGGACGCCAGCGGCCACTGGTTCGACCCGGCGAAGGCGGGTTCGGGCTACAGCGTGCAGCTGTTCCCGAACTACGAGTTCTACACGGTGTTCGGCTATGACGCGCAGGGCGTGCCGCGGTACCTGGTCGCCGAGCGCGACGGCATCGGCGCGGCGACGCAGACGCTGACCCTGGACCAGAACACGGGCGCGTGCCCGCTGTGCACTCGCACGGGCAACCCGGTCCGGGCGACGGTCGGTACGCTGACGCGCACGATCGGTAGCGGCACGCTGCAGCGGATCCAGCTGAGCGGCACGTTCACGGCCGGCGTACCGGGCACGTGGGCGGCGAACGACGCGGTGATCCCGCTCGGCAGCCTGCAGGGCTGCGCGGCGAACTGAGGTGGCGAGAGCCCGCGAAACGCGGGCTCAATCGTCTTTCGCGGCCTCGAGCACCCACGGCATCAGTTCGGCGGCGACGTTGCCGAGCGCGGCTTCGAAGGCTGGCACGACCTCGGGCAGTTTTTCGCCGACCGCCGCCTGCTCGGCGCGGAAGCGCCGACTGCCGAT
>JBOFQO010000057.1:0-3375 GCA_051660925.1 Silanimonas sp.
CGATCTCAGCAAGGCGCCCGAAGAACTTCACCCGGTGCCACTCGGTGCGCTCCTGCGGGTTGCCGTCCTTGTCCTTCCAGCTCTCGGAGGTCGCCACGCTGATCGTGGTGATGGCCGAGCCGCTCTGGCTGTAGCGCACTTCGGGGTCGTTGCCGAGGTTGCCAACGAGAATGACTTTGTTGATACCGCGCGCCATGGGGTCCTCCGGCCGCTGAATGTCGAAACAGGCTGCAGAGTATGACAGCCCCCACTGGCCCAGCGTCGGCCGATGCCGTGTCCACGGGTCGGAAGGCGTCGCGGCCTATAATCCATCCATGCACGCCGCCGTCGACCCCGCACCCGCGCCCGCCCTGCCCTTTCCCGCCGTCCAGGCCCTCGCCGCGGCCGACATGGCGGCCGTCGACGCGCTGATCCGCCGGCGGCTGGCCTCGGACGTCGTTCTGGTGAACCAGGTGGCCGAGTACATCATCAGCGCCGGCGGCAAGCGCCTGCGCCCGATGCTCACGGTGCTCGCCGCGCGCGCCGCCGGCTACCGCGGCGACGCCCACCATCAGCTCGCGGCGGTGGTGGAATTCATCCACACCGCCACCCTGCTGCACGACGACGTGGTCGACGAGTCCGACCTGCGCCGCGGCCGCGCCACGGCCAATGCCGCCTTCGGCAACGCCGCCAGCGTGCTGGTCGGCGATTTCCTCTACTCGCGCGCCTTCCAGCTGATGGTCGAGCTGGCGTCGATGACGATCCAGAAGGTGCTGGCCGACACCACCAACCGCATCGCCGAGGGCGAGGTGCTGCAGCTGCTGCACGTGCGCAACCCGGACACCGATGAAGCCGCCTACTTGCGCGTCATCGAGCGCAAGACGGCGGTGCTGTTCGCCGCCGCGACGCAGCTCGGCGGGCACCTCGCTGGCCTCGGCGCCGACGGCGAGAAGGCGCTGTTCGACTACGGCATGGCGCTCGGATACGCCTTCCAGATCGCCGACGACGTGCTCGACTACGCCGGCGATGCGAGCACGCTAGGCAAAAACCTCGGTGACGACCTCGCCGAGGGCAAGGCCACGCTGCCGCTGATCCACGCGCTGGCGCACAGCGCGCCCGACGTGCAGACACGCCTGAAGCGGATCGTGATCGACGGCGATGCCGCGGGCTTCCCCGAAGTGCTGGCGGCGATTGAGCATTGCGGCAGCCTCGAGTACAGCCGCGATGTCGCGCAGACCTATGCCGACGCCGCCATCGCCGCGCTCGACGGATTGCCCGATTCCGACGCGCGGAGCGCCTTGGCCGGTCTGGCGCACTACGCGCTGCGACGAAATCACTGATGGACACCGTGTCGCCCCCCGGACACGCCCACGCCACCGCCGACAACGCGCCGCCGAGCGCCGACACCCTCGCGCGCGCCGAGGAGCGCCTGGCCGGTTTCGTCGCCGAGGCGCAGCGCATCCTGCGTTCCGAGTTCGCGCGCGCGCCGCTGTGGCGGGCCCTGCGCCGCGAGCGTGGCGGGCTCCGGGAGCGCTGGAGTCCGGAATGGGTGGTCCTCTGGGGCGGCCTGCTGCTCGGTGCGTGGGCATTGGCCGCGGGCCTGCTGCCGCTGTTGCTCGACGCCGCGGGCTTCGCGCGCGTGGCGGCGACACTGGGCGCGATTCCATCACCACCCTGGTGGGTCGTGGTGCTGGGCCTCGGCGCCGCGGTCGCGCTGGACCGCTGGGCCTTGCCGCGCCTGATGTTGCTGCGCCACGGCTTCCGGCTGATGCGGCTGGAGCGCATCGACGAGGCCAATGAGTACCCGGCGGTGTTCCGCGTGGCCGGCCTCCGCGACGCACCGGGCGGCATCGGCTGGCAGAGCTGGCGCTGGCAGAGCGGCTGGGAGCGCGGCGACATGCTGGTGGCGGTTGTCGACGCCCGGGGCGAGCCGCTGGCCACCATCCGACCGCGCCTCGAAGGGCACTCGGCGCTCAGCCTGCTGCGCAGCGGACTGCGTTTCGACGACGCGCTACCGGCCGCGTCGCCGGCGCTGCGCGAGCTGGCACAGGGCTTCGACCGCGCCTGCGACGAGCACGATCGCCTGATCGATGGCCAGCAGACGCGAGAGCGCGCGCTTCGCCTGCGCAGCCGCCCGGGGACGGACGTGGCGGAACGCCCTTCGCCCGAGGCCGCGTGGGCTGCGGTCGTGCTGGCGCCGGCGCTTGAGCAGGCGCTGAGGTCGGCCGTCGCCCGCTTCCAGCGCGGTGACGCGCTGGCGCCTCGCGGCCTGCTGCTGCACGGCGCGCCGGGCACCGGCAAGTCGCTGTTGGCGCGCGTGCTGTCGGAAGCGAGCCAGTGCGCCTTCCTTGCGGTGAGTCCGTCCGACCTCAAGGCCCCGCACCTCGGCGGCGGTGCGGCCCGCGTGCGCGAGCTCTGGCAGCAGGCGCGCAAGACGCCGCGCGCGCTGATCTTTATCGACGAATGCGATGCGCTGTTCGCCCGCCGCGGCGGCCTGGGCAGCGACGCGCTGACGGACGAGATCGTCGCAGCCTTCCTCGCCGAATGGGACGGCGTCGAACCGTCGTCTGGCATCTGGGTGGTCGGCGCAACGAACCGCCGCGACCGCATCGATCCGGCCATCCTTTCGCGCTTCGACCTGGACGCGGCGGTACCGCTGCCGGAGGCGCCCGAGCGCGAACGTCTGCTGCGCGGCGAGTTGGGCCGCCTCGGCCTGGGGCTCGTCGACCCCGCGGATGCGGTAGCGCAAACCGCCGGGCTGTCGGGTCGCGAGATCGGCCACCTGTCGCGCCAGCTCGCCCGCGCCGCGACGTCGGCGGCCGTCGATGCCGGCGCGTTCGGCCACGCCGTGGCGACGATGCGGCAGCGCAGCGCCACGCCCACCGCGTCGAGCGCCCGCTGGGACACGCTGGTGCTGCCGGAATCCACGCTGCGCGAGCTGCGCGCGGTGGCCGGGCTGCTGCAGCACGCCGACACCTTCCGTCAGCGCGGCATCGAACCGCCGCGCGGGCTGCTGCTGCACGGCCCGCCGGGCACCGGCAAGACGCAGGTGGCGCGCACGCTGGCGCAGGAAAGCGGGCTGGGCTTCCTCGGTGTCACCACCGCCGACCTCAAGCAGGGCTACCTCGGCCAGAGCGGGCAGAAGGTGCGCGAACCCTTCGAGCGCGCGCGGGAATGCGCGCCGAGCATCCTGTTCATCGACGAGATCGACGTGCTAGCCACCGCGCGCGGCGCCGCTCAGGACAGCTTCCAGGCCGAGATCGTCGGTCAGCTGCTGCAGGAGATGGACGGCATCCTGGCCGGCGCTGCGCCGGTGTTCGTGCTGGCCGCCACCAACCGCCTCGACGCGCTCGACGCCGCCGTGCTCTCGCGGTTTCCGAAACGCATCGAGATCGG
>JBOFQO010000058.1:0-2509 GCA_051660925.1 Silanimonas sp.
GCGGGCGCCGAGGGACTAGGCTTGGGAGGCTGCCCCGGGCAGCACTTTCCTCCCAACGACTGGAGTCACTCCCATGGGCATGCTTTCTGAGTTCAAGGAATTCGCGATGCGCGGCAATGTCGTCGACCTCGCGGTCGGCGTGGTCATCGGCGCAGCGTTTGGAAAGATCGTCGGCGCACTGGTCGACAACGTGATCATGCCGCCGATCGGGCTGCTGATCGGTGGTGTCGACTTCTCCAAGCTCGGACTCGTCCTGAAGGAAGCCAGCACCAATGCCGCCGGCGAAGCTGTGCCCGCGGTGGTCATGCAGTACGGCCTGTTCATCAACGCCATCGTCCAGTTCATCATCGTCGCCTTCGCCATCTTCATGGTGGTCAAGGGCATCAACAGCATGAAGCGCCCCGCCCCCGCCGCTGCGCCGCCGGGACCCAGTGACGAGGTGAAGCTGCTCACCGAGATCCGCGATGCGCTGAAGACGCGCTGACGGCAGAATCGACGCGACCATTCGACGACCCGACGCCGGCCGCATGCCGGCGTCGCTCTTTCCGGAGTTCCGATGCGCTCGCCCGCCCTGCCCCGCTCCACGATGGCCGCCTCCGTGCGGTTCGCGCTGGCCATCGCGCTGGCCCTGCCACACGCGGCCATCGCCGCCCCGACGCGAGCCGACGCGGACCCGGGTGCGACCGGACTCGACGCCGCCAACCTGCGCACCGCGGAAACGCTGCGCGACGCCGCCCTGCGTGGCAGCCCGGCCTTCGCGATCGTCGACGAGCTGACGACCACGATCGGCCCGCGCCTCGCCGGCACCGAAGCCGACCATCGCGGCGTGGCCTGGGCCGAGGCAAAGATGAAGGCGCTTGGCTTCGACACCGTACGCCGCGAGCCGGTGAGCTTTCCGTACTGGCTGCGCGGGCACGAATCGGCCGCGATCATCGGCGAGCATGCACAGCCGTTGGAGGTCACCACGCTCGGCGGCTCGGTGGGCACCGACGGCGCGCCGATCGAGGCCGAGATCGTCGCCTTCCCCGACCTCGCCGCCCTGCAAGCCGCGCCGGACGGCAGCCTGGGCGGAAAGATCGCCTTCGTCGCGTACCGCATGGGCCGCGCGCGCGATGGTTCCGGCTACGGCCCAGCCGTCGGCGCGCGCAGCAACGGCGCGTCGATCGCGGCGCGCAAGGGCGCCTCTGCCCTGCTGATCCGCTCGATCGGCACCAGCTCGAAGCGCTTCGCCCACACCGGGCAGATGCGCTACGCCGAGGATGCGCCGAGGATCCCCGCGGCCGCGCTGTCGAGCCCGGATGCCGATCAGATCAGCCGCCTGGTCGCCCGCGGCGAAACCGTGCGCGTGCGCCTCGACCTCGCCGCGGTGACGGCGGGCGTCGGCCAGAGCTGGAACGTCATCGGCGACATCACCGGCCGCGAGCGACCGGGCGAGTTCGTCGTGATCGGTGGGCACCTCGATTCCTGGGACCAGGGCACCGGCGCGCTCGACGACGGCGCCGGCGTGGCGATCACGATGGCCGCGGGCGAGGCGATCGCGGCGCTGCCGGAAGCGCCACGTCGCACGGTGCGCGTGATCGCGTGGGCGAGCGAGGAAAACGGCCTGCTGGGCGCGAGAGAGCATGCGAAGCAGGTCGGCGCCGCATGGCCGTCGTACCAGATCGCCGCCGAGAGCGATTTCGGCGCCGGGCGCATCTACGCGCTGCGCTCGAGCACATCGCCCGAAGCCCGGCCCGTCATCGACGCGATCGGCCGCGTGCTGGCGCCGCTCGGCATCGCCACGGAGCACGGCGTGGGCGGGCCCGGCCCCGACGTCGGCCCGCTGGTCGCGCTGGGCGTGCCGTGGGGGCAACTGGCGCAGGACGGCACCGACTACTTTGACTACCACCACACGCCGGACGACACGCTCGACAAGATCGACCCGAAGGCGCTCGACCAGCAGGTCGCGGCCTATGCCGCGTTCGCCTACCTGGCGGCAGAGACGACGGTGGATTTCGGCGAAGCGCAGAAGCCCGAAGCAGCCATCGTGAATCCGCGCGAGGCCTCACCCGCCCGTCGCTGACATACGTCCAACTCAGCGGCGGGCGCGAATGACCCAGAGCCCGAACAGCGTCTGCGACGGGGCATCCACGCGGCAGAAGTGTGCGTCCGCGAAGCCCGCGTCGCGAAGTCGTGTCAGTAGGCTCCAGCCGAAGTGATGGAAACACGGCACCCGACCGCCCAGCGGATCGACGTGCCAATCCGGTGCCGCCTGCCAATCCAGCGTCCCGTCCGTGCGCGTCGAGGCGAGCCGGCAATCTTCGATGGCGTTCTCGTCGAATGGCGCCGTCGCCACGAGGACACCGCCCGGACGTAACACGCGCGCGCACTCGGCTAATGCGTGGTCGACGAGGTCGATGTGTTCCAACACCTCGAAACAGGCGATCGCGTCGAAAACCGCATCGTCGAACGACAGCCCACGCAGGTCCTGGTGCGGTGCGGCGCCGTGCAGGAGTAGATGGCGGAGACG
>JBOFQO010000059.1:0-6523 GCA_051660925.1 Silanimonas sp.
TGGGTAGCGTGTGGAGCCGCCTCGGCGCCAAGGTCACCGTGCTGGAAGGCCTGCCGGACTTCCTCGCCGTGGTCGACCGCGATGTCGCCAAGGTCGCGCAGAAGGAGTTCACCAAGCAGGGCCTCGACATCCGCCTAGGCGCCAAGTGCACGAAGTCGGAAGTGAAAAAGGGCGAGGTGCACCTCACCTACACCGATGCGAATGGCGAACAGACCCTCGTGTTCGACAAGCTGCTGGTCGCCGTGGGCCGCAAGGCCGCGAGCAAGGGCCTGCTGGCGGAAGGCACGGGCGTGCAGCTCGACGAACGCGGCCGGATCGTTGTTGACGACCATTGCTTCACGGGTGTCGAAGGCGTCTGGGCCATCGGCGACTGCGTGCGCGGCCCGATGCTGGCCCACAAGGGCTTCGAGGAAGGCATCGCGGTGGCCGAGCTCATCGCCGGCCTGCCGGGCCACGTCAACTTCGACACGATTCCGTGGGTCATCTACACCGAGCCGGAGATCGCGTGGGTCGGCAAGACCGAAGAACAGCTGAAGGCCGAAGGCGTGCCGTACAAGACCGGCACCTTCCCCTTCGCCGCCGTCGGCCGCGCCGTCGCAATGGCGGAGCCCGCCGGCTTCGTCAAGGTGATCGCGCATGAGGAAACCGACACGGTGCTCGGCCTGCACCTCGTCGGTGCCAACGTCTCCGAGCTCGTGCACGAAGGCGTGCTGACCATGGAGTTCAAGGGCAGCGCCGACGACCTCGCACGCATCTGCCATGCTCATCCGTCGATGAGCGAGGCCGTGCACGATGCCGCCATGGCGGTGCACAAGCGAGCAATCCACAAGGTCAACTGACGCCAAGCCATCGGCGATACTGCGAGGGCGCCTTCGGGCGCCCTCGTCGTTTCCATGCCATCCGAGTCGCACCATGACGATCCCCGCCACCTTCCCCGCCTTCCGCATCCACAGCGACGCCGCCGGCTACCGCAGCGGCATCGAAGCCATCGCGCTTGATGCGCTCTCACCGGGCGAGATCGTCATCAAGACGGCTTTCTCATCGGTCAACTACAAGGACGCGTTGGCCGGCACCGGCGAAGGCAAGATCCTGCGGCGCTTCCCGCTGGTCGGCGGCATCGACGTCGCTGGCTATGTCGTCGAAAGCCGCGATCCCGCGTTCAAGGAAGGCGATGCGGTGCTGTGCACCGGCTGCGGGCTCTCGGAAACCCGCGACGGCGGCTACGCGGCCTACACGCGGCTCGAGTCGCCGTGGGCGATTCCGCTGCCGGCCGGACTCTCACTGCGCGAATCGATGATCCTCGGCACCGCCGGCTTCACCGCCGGGCTCGCGCTGCTGCGGATGCAGGACAATCGGCAGACGCCAGCACTCGGCCCGCTGGCCGTCACCGGCGCCACCGGCGGGGTCGGCAGCCTCGCCATCGCGATCTTCTCGAAGGCGGGCTACGACGTGCACGCCATCAGCGGCAAGACCCACCAGGCCGACTGGCTGCGCTCGCTGGGCGCATCCGAGGTGCTGGGCCGCGACGCGCTGGCGACCTCTAAGCCGATGGACAGCGCGCGCTTCGGCGGCGGGCTCGACAACGTCGGCGGGCCGATGCTGCACGCCCTGCTCGCCCACACGGCACCCTACGGCAACGTCGCGACCGCCGGGCTTGCGGCGACGCACGATCTGGTGACGACGGTGATGCCCTTCATCATCCGCGGCGTGTCGTTGCTGGGCGTGGCCTCGGCCGGCACCGCGCGCGACCTCCGCGACGAGGTCTGGCGGCGCCTTTCGTCGGACTGGAAGCCCGCCCGTCTGGACGACATCGCCACCCGCGACGTGGGCCTGGATGGCCTGCCCGCCGTGTTCGCGGACATGCTGGGCGGCGGCTCTCGCGGCCGCACGCTGGTCAGTCTCTGAACCGACCACCCTGAGGCCTTGTCCGGCCAGCCACGGCTTTCCCGCACCGTGATCCCGGTCTTGCCCACGCGAGGCGAACCGCGCTTACAATCGCTGGCGACTCACCGGAGATTTCCATGGCACGTATCCTGATCGTCGACGACTCGCCGTCGCAGCTCGTCAGCATGAAGCGCATCGTCGAGAAGCTCGGCCACGAAGCGATCACCGCCGAGGACGGCGCGAGCGGCGTCGAAGTCGCGAAGGCGCAGCGCCCCGACCTGATTCTGATGGACGTGGTGATGCCGAACCTCAATGGCTTCCAGGCGACGCGCGCCATCTCCAAGGACCCGGACACCGGCCACATCCCGATCATCCTCGTCACAACGAAGGACCAGGAAACCGACAAGGTGTGGGGCATGCGCCAGGGTGCCAAGGCCTACATCACGAAGCCGTTCACCGATGCGCAGCTGACGGAAGCCATCCAGGGCGCGCTGGGCGGCTGATCGACGTCGCGGCGTCGACGACGCCCACGATTCACGCACGAAGCCCCGCATCGCGGGGCTTCGTCGTTTCAGACGGTGTCGCCGAATGCCAGCGCCATCTGCCGGTACAGCGATCGCTGCGCCTCGTTCTCGGGTTTCGGCGCGGTGATCTCAATCTCGACGATCTGGTCGCCTGGCGGCGTGCCCGGCAAGCCGCGGCCCTTCAAGCGGAGCTTGAGGCCAGCGTCGGAATCGCGCGGGATCTTCAGCTCGACCGCGCCGCCCAGCGTCGGCACGGTGGCTGTGGTGCCCAGCACCGCATCCCACGGTGCCAGCTGCAACACAAACAGCACGTTGCGGCCGTCCACCTCGAACTGCGGATGCGGCGCGTAGTCGATTTCCAGCAGAACGTCGCCGCCGCTGCCGGCCTTGCCCGCAAGGCGGATCACCTGCCCCACGCGAATGCCCGCCGGCACCTTGACCTCGAACTCGCGGCCGTCGACTTCGACGCGCTGCATCCCACCGGCGAAGGCGATCTCTAGTGGCAGGGCCAAGGTCAGGCGCTGGTCGCCGCGCGGCGAACGCGCGCCCGACGCACCGCCGCCCCCCGGCCGCGCCGTGCCGGCTCGCTGACGCGCCTTCGCGCCGAAGAACGCTTCGAAGAAGTCGCTGAAGCCGCCAGCACCGCCGAACCCGTCGCTGTAGCCCCCGGGGCCGCCGTAGCCCGGCGGCGGGCGGAAATCCTGCCCATGGCGGTAGCCGCCTGCACGCATCGCGTCGTACTCGGCGCGCTTTTCCTTGTCGCGCAGCACTTCGTAGGCCTCGTTGATCGCCTTGAAGCGATCCTCCGCGCCCTTCTCCTTGCTGACGTCCGGGTGGTACTTGCGCGCCAGCCGCCGGAACGCCTGCTTGATCTCGGCTTCGCCCGAACCCGGCTCGACGCCGAGCACCGCGTAGTAGTCCTTGAATTCCATGGCGGCACCTTACTGCAAGCCTCCGCCGGTGCGCAGCACGCCATCAGGAGCGAACGCCGCCGTCACCGCTGGCGGCTAAACTCGCGGCCTTTCCACCGGAGAGCCTCCATGACCATCGCGATCGGCGACACCATCCCCCACGCCATCTTCAACGCGCTGAAGGACGGCGTGCAGGCCGTTGACACCAAGGATGTCTTCGCCAGCCGCAAGCTCGTGCTGTTCGCGGTGCCGGGCGCGTTCACCCCGACCTGCTCGGCCAAGCACCTGCCGGGTTACGTTGAGCGGCTGGGCGAGTTCCAGGCGCGCGGCATCGACGTCGCCTGCGTCGCGGTCAACGACGCCTTCGTGATGGACGCGTGGGCGAAGCACCAGAACGTCCCGGAGGGCCTGCAGATGCTCGCTGACGGCAACGGCAACCTGACCAAAGCGCTCGGGCTCGAGCTCGACGCCACCGCGTTCGGCATGGGCCTGCGCAGCAAGCGCTTCGCGCTGTACGCCGAAGACGGCGTGGTCAAGCAGCTGCACGTGGAAGCGCCGGGCGAGTTCAAGGTCTCGGCCGCCGACTACGTGCTCGAGCACCTGCCGAAGTAAGCCGGCATCACTCGACGGCGGCGTCCTCGTCGCGACGCACGACCGGCAGTGCCGACGCCAGGCGCGTCGCCGCGGCGACGCGGCGCGCCGGCAGCATGTGCATGACCATGTCGGCCATGTCGAGGCCGAGGCCGCGGCCCTGCGAACGGCTCATCGCCGCGAGGTCGAGGTCGACATAGCCCATCGGCCGGCCTTCGGCGTCGAAGGCGAGGCCCGGCATGCCGTCCACCAGCAGTGAGCTGCGCGGCACGCGGGTTTCGCCGAGGATCATTCCCGGCCGCACCAGCGGCACCGCGCCCCACTCGTCCGAGGTGCGCAGCAGGGTGTAGAACACCCGCCCCGGCTCGGGCTGCGACAGCCGCTCGAAGTCGACGTAGGGCTGGCCGCTGGCGTCGCGCACGCGCAGCCAGGCGAGGCCCAGCTCGGTATCGCGGGTGACGAGGTCGGCGGTGCGCCACTCGTCCGAGCCCGGCAGGCGCACGCGGAAATCGCTCGAGTTGGCGACGACGGCACCCTCGGCGCCCGGCGATCGACGGTTGAGGCTGCCGAGGTCGAAGCTCACCGCCCGTGCCGAGATCAGCACCAGGCCGTCGGCACCGACGATGACGCCCTGCGTGCGGTCCTCGTTGCGCTGCTCCTGCCCGCCGGCAGCCACGGTGATGACGTACTTGACCGGAACGACGCTTGGCGAGCGCTGCTCGACGAGGCGGCGATAGGCGTCGGTGTAGTCGTCCTCACTGGACGCGAGCGTCGCCGCGGGCAGGCAAAGCAGCACGGCGGCGAGGGCAAGGGCCGCGCGCATCGGCGCGCGGAGAACAACGGACATCGACATCAGGGCTGCTCCGGAATCCAGCGACGTTCGACCTGCACGATACGCGTCTCGCCGCGACGCAGGATCTCGACGGCGAAGCGCTCGCCGCCGTCGGCGAGCGCCGCCTGCAGCGCCGGGCGGAGGCGGTCGAGGCCGTCGACCGTCTGCCGGCCGATGCGCACCACGACGTCTCCGGCCTTCAGGTGGGCGAGTCCCGCCGCGCCGCCGCCTTCGACGACCTGCAGCAGGACGCCGGGCTGGTCGACCGGCAGCTCGCGTTCGACGCGGTCATGGAAACCCAGCTCGCGAAACTGCGCGCGCAGCATCGAGACGTCCATGGTCCGCAGGCCGGAGACCGGCACGGGCGAGGCGGCGAGCGTCGTCGCCCAGCGCTGCGGCTGGGTGCCGCGCAAGCCTTCGAACACGACACGGTCACCGATCTCGAACTCTCGAACGCGCTGTGCGAACAGCTCGGCACGCGTGTCGTTGACGGCATCCAGTGGCTGGCCCTCAAGCGTGGTCACGAGGTCGCCGACCTTCGCACCGGCCGCGGCCAGCGTGCTGCCTGGATAGACGCGAGTGACGCGAAAACCGGCCGACGGCAGGCCCATTGCTTGCGCCAGCGTCGCCGGGATGGGCTGGACTTCGACACCGGCCCAGGCTTTCGGCAGTTCGGGCAGCGGCTCTCTCGAGCGGTCGCCCCACTCCGGTGTCAGAGCCGAGAGGCGACGCTGGCCCTCGCTCAGGTATTCGACGACGGCAGGCCTGACCGGGCGGCGCGCCGTCGACCAAGGCGCAAGGTCGTCGAGCGTGGCGACCGGCTGGCCGTCGACTTTCAGGATCACAGCGCCGGCCGGCAGCGGCGGGCGGGCCGTCGCCGCGGGGCCGCCGGCGCGCAGGCTACTGACCAACAGGCCGGTGTCGACCTCGAGGCGGCGGCGCTGGCTCATGGCCGGCGTCAGCGCCTGCACGGCGATGCCGAACGGGGTGAACGACGCGGAGTCGCCGCGCGTGTCGCCGACGTCCTCCGGCACCACACGCACGGTGCGCTCCGCATCACTGCTGGCCACGCGCAGGGACACCGCTTCGCCGATCGGCAGCTCGGCGAGTCGGCGTTGGATGGCTGGAACGTCGACCGCCTGAGGGGCATCCAGCGCGAGGCCGTCGAGCGACAGCAGACGATCACCAGGCCGCAGTCCGGCCTTGGCCGCCGCGCCGTCCTTCTCGATCGCGGTGACCAGCACGCCCTTCGTCTCGCCGCTGCCGCGCAGCGAGCGCAGGCGGAGGCCCAGCGTGCTGCGCTGCACGCGGCCTTCAGCGATGAGCTCGGCGACCACAGCCTTGACGTCGTCGGCGGGGATCGCGAACGCGAGGTCGCCGCCGAACAGCATGCCGCGCGTGTTGACGCCGACGATGCGGCCGTCCAGGTCGACCAGCGGGCCGCCAGAGTTTCCGGGCGCGATCGCGGCATCGTGCTGGATCCACGCGTAGTAGCGGCCGGTCGGCGCGTCGGCGTCGAGGCTGTCCTCGTAGTCGGCTTCGTCCTCGAACAACGACACCAGCAGGCGGCGCGGGTTGTTGACGACGCCGGCGCTGAGTGAGTTCGAGAGGCCCCACGGCGCGCCCATCGCCAGCACGGTTTCACCCGGGCGCAGGTCGTCGGCATCGGCGAAGCGTGCGAAGGGCATCGGCGTGGCGATGCCCTGCACCTTCAACACCGCGAGGTCGGCGGCGGTGTCCTGACCGACCAGGGTGGCCTCGCGCTCGCGACCATCGCCGAA
>JBOFQO010000060.1:0-5742 GCA_051660925.1 Silanimonas sp.
CGTCACTCGACACCCTGCTGGAAGGCTCTTGGATCGAGCCCGCCCTGCACGACAGCTTCGAGGACGTCGGAGGCGCGCTGCTTGAGGCCGTCGAGGAGGCCTTCGAGAACGCCGGCGATTTCGCCACGCGACGCCTGCACGGCGACCTGCACCCCGGGAACGTGCTGTGGCGCGACGGCCGCCCGCACCTCGTCGACTTCGACGACGCCCGCAGCGGCCCCGCGGTGCAGGATCTGTGGATGCTGCTCGACGCCGACCCGCGCCGCCGCGAGCGCCAGCTCGAAGACTTGATGGCCGGCTACGACACGTTCTGCGACTTCGACCGCGGCGAACTCGCGCTGATCGAGCCGCTGCGCGCGCTGCGCATCGTGCATTTCCACGCCTGGATCGCCCGTCGCTGGGACGACCCGGCGTTTCCCGCCGCCTTCCCGCAGTTCGCCGACCGCACGCACTGGGAGCGCGTGCTCGGCGAGTGGCGCGAGCAGCTCGCCGCGCTGCGGGAGGCTTGAACCCCAGTGCCCGCCTGTCGCACGCTGTCGCACCGCCCCCCCGCGAACCCCGACATGCGTGCTCTCCGCTCCACCCGCGGCCTGCTCGTCGCCGTGTCCGCCGCACTGGCGCTGGCCGGCTGTCCTCAGGCGACCCGCAGCGACACGTCCACCACCGATCCGGCATCGACGTCCATCAACGCTGACAGCGCCGCCTTGGCCGAGGCCACGCGCCCGGTCGAGTTCAACCTCGGCCCGAACCGCTTCGTGCTGCCGGCGAACTGGTTTGTCGACGGCATCGGCCCGGACTTCCAGGGCGGCGTGACTTTGGCCCTGCACTGGCCCTCGCTCGAGCCCTACCCGCCGGGCCAACCCTACAGCTCGTTCACCACCGGGCCGATGCGCAACCACGCCATCACCGTGCTGATCGACTACATCGACCGCGTACCGATCGACGAGCTGCCGGAGCGCTTCGTGACGCCGCAGCCGGGGCAAGATGCGAATGACCCGAGCACCAACATCCCGCTGCGGGAACGCCTGCCGGATCGCCACGGCCTTGAGCTCTATCGCCCCGATTTGCAACGTGTCGCGCTGCACCAGGCTCGTATAGGCCAGCGCCCCCCAAAGCCCCCCGAGTTCTACTTGGGTGCCAACGACGACTGGTTCATCGGTCGAGACGCCGACGGGCGCATCCGCACCGTCGTGATGTGCGAGGACCAGCGCGTTCCGGAAGGCTTCGAGATCCGCGACGAAACACTGGTGAGCATCGGAGGATCGACCCGCTGGCCACTGTGTGACGGTCGGTTCTCAATGGCCGAGCTTTCGCTCTCGATCAGCGCCAGCTACCACCGCCCGATCCTTCGCGACTGGCGTCGTATCGAATTCGCCGTCCGTGAGGCGCTGCGTCAAGCACATGACGCCGCCAATCCCACCATCAGCACCGGAGCCCCCCGCCCGTGAGCCGACTCAACGACCAAGACATCGCCATCCTCGAACGCTATGCGAGGGAAGACAACCGTGAGCTCTATTGGAACTACCTGGCCTCCCGTCCCGGAAGCGACGGCTACGGCTTGCTGGCCCTGGGCGTCGTGCGCAACGACAACGTGCCCGGCGCCGTGGCCAATGCGTTTGCCGACGCCGCGGCCCGAGGTGCCGGAGTCCGCTTGACCGAACGCGGCTGGAACGAGTTTGGCGTCGAGCTGATGGAGCTCGACCTCCGAGCGCGGCAGCGCCAGATGGAAGCCGGTCGCCAGGATCTCGCGTTGAACCTTCCAGCCAAAGACGTCATGGACGTTCACGACCGTGCCTTCCGAGACGCGGGCATTCCCGTCAACGCCTGGACCCCACGCGAGTACCTGCAGGCTGCGCGCGTGCAGGGCGCAGCAGACGCCGGTCCGAACGCCACGCCGGCGCAGCGCGAGGCGTCGGCGAACGCCGAGATGCAGCGCGGCTGGTCGATGATGCTCGACAACCGCAACTGGGGCCTGGACCGCGGTGCCGCCACGCTGGACAACATCGCGCGCCGTTATCGCGATGAGTTGCCGGATCCTCTCGGCTACACAGCCCGCTTGGCCGAAGCGCGCGGCATCGCGGCCGTGTCTGCGAGCAACGAGAACCCCGATCGCATTGGTGCGGAGTCGATCTACCACCAACGTCGCGCCGACGGGCGCTGGTTCCTCGTCGACGAAACCGTATCGATGTCGATGGTGCCGCGGATCCCGCGCGAAGAACGCGACCCGACGCGTCTGCGCGAGCTCGAAGACACCCGCAACCTGCGGCTGGAGATCCGCGACAAGCGCGACGATTTCCACCCGCAAGACCCCGCGCGCACGGAAGGTCTCCGCCGCAGTCCTTGGACGCTCGCCGATGCGGGAGCCGAGCCGGCCGTCGCCCCCACGCGCCTCGCCGCGAGGATGGACCAGCCCGGCAACCCCGACCACACGCTCTACCTCGGCAGCCGCGGCGCGGTCGAACGGATGGAAGCCGGCCTCGGCCGCGGTTACGACGACAACAGCGAAAAACTGACGCGCGCGGCCACGGTGCTCGCACGGCAGAACGACTTCGACCGCGTCGACGCGGTGGCACTGAGCATCGACAACGGCCGCGGCGTGCGCGCCGGCGAGAACCTGTTTGTCGTGCAGGGGCGGCTGGACGATCCGACCCAGCTGCGCGCGGTGATGAAGACCGACGAGGCGCTGGCTCGGACGCCGGCGCAGAACGAGCAGCTGCTGGCCGAAGCACGCGAACAGGCCGTGGCACGCGCCGCTGCTCAAGAACACGATCGCGCTCAGGTCGCCGCGCGCGAAAGCAGCGCGCGATCCATGGTCTGACGCGCGCCTTGCGGGATGCGCGCGACTGCGGCCCAATCGAGACCCGACCGCCACCGCCCGACGACATGCGCCTTCCGAACGCCATCACCTGCCTCACCGGCGCGCTTGCCGCTAGCCTCGCCACCTCCGCGGCCATCGCGCAGCCCGCGGCCACGCCGCCGCGCACGATGGACGAGATCGTCGCAGCGGCACCTGCGTCGGCCTGGCGCACGCCCGACCCCAACGACGTTCTGGTGATGACGCTCGACAGCGGTCGCGTCGTCATCGAACTCGCGCCGGGCTACGCCCCCGAACACGTCGCCAACCTGCGCACGCTAGCGCGCGAGGGCTACTTCGACGGGCTGACGATCAACCGCTCGCAGGACAACTTCGTCGTGCAGTGGGGTGACGCCGACGGCGAGGACCCGGCCAAGGCCAAGCCGCTGGGCTCGGCCAAGGCCGCGCTGCCGGCCGAGTTCGACACCGCCATCCGTGACGACCTGGCCTTTGCGCGCCTGCCCGACGTCGACGGCTGGGCACCGCAGGTGGGCTTCAGCGGAGGCTTCCCAGTGGGGCGCGATCCGCAGGCGGGGCGGCAGTGGCTGACGCACTGCTACGCCACCGTCGGCGCGGGCCGCGGCAACGCGCCGGATTCCAGCAACGGCACGGAGCTCTACGTGGTCACCGGGCAATCGCCGCGCCAGCTCGACCTCAACATCACCACGGTCGGGCGGGTGCTCGAGGGCATGCACCTCCTGTCCGCTCTTCCGCGCAGCCTGGCACCCGGCGGCTTTTACACCCAGCCTGCCCTGCGCACGCCAATTCGCCGCGTCGCACTGGCGTCCGCCCTGCCCGAGGCCGAGCGCCCGCGACTGCAGGTGATGGACACCGGCAGCGCCAGCTTCGAGGCCCTGGTCGAGGCCCGCCGCAACCGCGCCGACGCCTGGTACCTGCGGAAGGCCGGCCACATCGACCTGTGCAGCGTGCCGATCCCGGTACGAACGACGCCGGCACCGACAGCCCCGTCGGGCGGCTGAGCTTTCCGCACCTGAATGCCGCGTGACAAGGCATAATCGGGAGTCGTTTCCGCTCCCGAGGTGTGACCATGCTCGATGTTGGTGCTTCGATTCCGGACTTTTCGCTCAAGGCCAGTGACGGCCGCATGGTCAGCGCCGAAAGCCTGCGCGGCCAGCGCTTTGTTCTGTACTTCTATCCAAAGGACGACACGCCGGGCTGCACCACCGAAGCCTGCGGCTTCCGCGACAACCTCCCGCGCTTCACAGGCATCAAGGTGCCCGTGTTCGGCGTCTCCGCGGACAATGACGCGTCGCACCACAAGTTCGCGGCCAAGTACCAGCTGAATTTCCCGCTGCTCGCCGATCCGGAGCTGACCCTGCTCAAGGCCATCGGCGTGTGGGTGCAGAAGAGCATGTACGGCAAAACCTACATGGGCGTGGCCCGTGCGACCTTCGTCGTCGGCGCGGACGGGAAGATCGAAAAGGTGTGGCCGAAGGTGAGCCCGGAAGGCCATGCCGACGAGGTGCTCGCCTACCTCGGCGCTCCGGCCAAGAAGGCGGCTCCGGCCAAGAAGGCGGCTCCGGCCAAGAAGGCGGCTCCGGCCAAGAAGGCGGCTCCGGCCAAGAAGGCGGCTCCGGCCAAGAAGGCCGCGAAGAAAGCAAAGCGCTGACGCGACGCCGGGGTGATTTCGTACCCCGGACCGCTTCACCCCGACAGCGGTATGTGCGAGCCTGCTGAAGTGATCCTGCGGAGGCCTCTGTGAGCCTGATCGACCGTCTCAAGCGCTTCCTCGCCCAGTCCACGCCTACCGGCAACCCGGAGGACGCGGTCAACCGGTCCGAGCTCGAGAACGAATCCAAGGCCGCGCCGAATGGCGTCGAGCGACGGCTGCACGATCGCCGCAACGCGCGCGAGGGCACCCGCGCGCTGATCATCGACGATTCGGCGACGGTCACCGCCGCGCTGGCGCGGATGCTGCTCCAGAACCGCTATCAGCTTGAGACCGCCGCCGACGCGGAAAGCGGCCTGGCGAAGATCGCCGCGAATCCGCCAGAGATCATCTTCCTCGACATCGTGCTGCCCGGCGTCAACGGCTTCGAAGCGCTGCGGCGCATCCGCCGCGACCCGGTTAGCAAGGGCATCCCCGTGATCATGATGTCCGGCAACGAACAGGCGACCGAGCAGTTCTACGCCCAGCGCATCGGGGCCGACGACTTCATGAAGAAGCCGTTCTCGCGCTTCGAAGTGTTCGCCCGCGTCGAGAAGCTGCTCGGCGAAGAAGCCGTGCCGCGTCGCGGCGGCTGAGCGTCGACCTCAACCAGCCTCGCGCGCCTGTCACCCCGAGTCGCCGCGGGGCTCTGATCAGCCGAGCATCGGTAGGTCGAGTCCCCTTTCTTTCGCGCAGGCCTTGGCGATGTCGTAACCGGCATCGGCATGGCGCATCACGCCGGTGCCCGGGTCGTTCCAAAGCACGCGCGCGAGCCGCGCGTCCGCCGCCGCGCTGCCGTCGGCGACGATCACCACACCACTGTGCTGGGAGAAGCCCATGCCCACGCCGCCGCCGTGGTGCAAGGACACCCAAGTCGCACCGCCGGCGACATTGAGCATCGCGTTCAGCAGCGGCCAGTCCGAGACGGCATCGGAGCCATCGAGCATCGCCTCGGTTTCGCGATTCGGGCTGGCGACGCTGCCGGAATCGAGATGATCGCGGCCGATCACGATCGGCGCCTTCAGCTCCCCCGAGCGCACCATCGCGTTGAAGGCGAGCGCCAAGCGATGGCGGTCGCCGAGGCCCACCCAGCAGATGCGCGCCGGCAGGCCCTGGAAGGCGATGCGCTCTTTCGCCATGTCGAGCCAGCGGTGCAGGTGCGGGTCGTTCGGGATCAGTTCCTTGACCTTCGCGTCGGTCTTCGCGATGTCCTCCGGGT
>JBOFQO010000061.1:0-2304 GCA_051660925.1 Silanimonas sp.
GCGGATACGCTTCGGCTACTGGCGCGATACCGATCATCTCTTCTACCGGCCCGACGACCGCGAACGCTTGATCAGCGAGCTCGATCGCTGGCTGGTCGAACGCTGGGGGCAGCCCTCGGGGCATCCAAAGGACAGGGACGCATGGCGTTGACGGCAGGGCCTGCCCTCCCCCACTCCCCGCTGTACGCCCTGCAACCGGGCCGCCCGCGGCTCCGGGTCAGCATCGTGCTGGCCTGCGCGCGCCTTCCCGCGTGGCTGGACGAAACCCTCACGGCGCTGCTCGACGCCGATTTCCTCGACGTGCAGGTGCTGCGCGACACCGATGCGCCCGCGCGCCGCCAGGGCAGCCTCGCGTGGCGCACCTATCACGCGTTGGATCGACGGCTGCTCGGCGAGCTGCGCCCGATCATGGCGCCGCGCCCGCTGTCGCCGCGGATCGCCGAAGCGCCGGTGCTGGCGACGCCCGATGCGCTTCGCGCGGCGGTCGCCGGATTCACGCCGGACGTGCTGCTGTCGGTCGGTCACTCACCGGCGCGCATCGACCTGTGGCCCTTGGCGCGCCGCGCCGCGTGGTCGATCCCGGCCGAGGCCTGCCAGCGTTCTTGGGGGCTGCTGCACTTGCTGCCGGCCTTCCTCCGTGGCGATGCCGATGCCGCCTCGGGCCTGCCGGTGCATGACGACCGTGCAGGCCGCGGCCTGCTGCTGGACCCGGCGATCGTCTCGATCGCGCAGCTAAGCGTCGCGCGCAACACCGCGTACCAGCTGCAGAAGGCGCCAGCGAAACTGCTGCGCGCGCTGCGTCGACTGCAGCAGGGCGAACCGCAGGCGGACGCCCCAGTCGACCTGACCCGTGCGCCCGGGACGTTCGCTACCCTCGGCCTTTGCGCGCGGCTGCTCGGGCGCAGCCTGCTGCGCCACCTGCCGCGCCTTCGCCGTCGCGAGCGCTGGACGCTGGCCGCGCGACGCCGCGCGACGCCGCTGGAACCAACGCAGGCGCGCGCCGACGGATTCGCACTATGGACGCCGCCGCGCGGCTGGTTCTGGGCCGACCCATTCCCGTACGCGCATGACGGCGTCGACCACGTCTTCTTCGAGGCCTACGACTACGGGCGCGCGATCGGCGAGATCCACGTCGTCAGCGTCGATGCCGACGCGAAGCCCGGACCGCATCGGGCCGTGATGCACGGCCCCCACCACTTGTCCTACCCCTTCGTCTTCGAGCACGACGGCGAACCGCACCTGCTGGTCGAGTGCGCGCAGTCCAAACGGATCGACGCCTTCCGCGCCGAGCGTTTCCCGGACGGCTGGGAACGGGTGGCCACGCTGCTCGACGGCTGGCGCGCCGTCGACGGCACGCTGTACCGCCACGACGGTCGCTGGTGGTTGTTCGCCTGTGTGGCCGAGACGCCCTTTGACGACGGCGGCCGCGAGTTCAACGAACTCTTTTTGTTCTACGCCGATCATCCGCTCGGGCCGTGGATGCCGCATCGGCAGAACCCGGTGGTCGCCGACGTACGCAGTGCACGTCCGGCCGGCCCGCTGTTCGTGCACGAGGGCCGGCTGGTGCGGCCCAGCCAAGATTGCGCCGCCGAGTACGGCCACCGGATCGTCTTCAACGAAGTCCGACGCCTCAATCCCGACGTCTACGAGGAAGCCCCGCTGTCGACCCTGCACCCCGACTGGGCGCCGGGACTGCGCGGCTGCCACACCTACGCGCGAGCCGGTCGGCTCGAACTGCTCGACGCGAAGCGCCTGGCGCCGGTGCGCGACACCCGCCTCGACTCCGCGCCGTGAGCCGGGAACCGGCCCGCCGGCGCCTCGATCTCGCGGCCGTGGTGTTGACGATCGTTGCGCTCGGCGTGCTCCTGATGCCCATCCGTCAGGACCCCGGATTGCAGCTGCTGTTCAACCTCGCCCACGTGCCTGGCTTCGCCATCGTCGCTGCACTCTGGGCCGAGGACCTGTTCGCCCGCGGGTGGCCGCGGCGGCGGCGGGTGTCTACGGTCGCGCTGCTGGGCGTATTGGTCGCGGCAGCCACCGAAGCCCTGCAAATGCTCGTGCCTGGGCGCTACGCCGATCTTGGCGACATGCTCCGCAACGGGCTCGGCATCGCGCTGGGCCTCGGTGTGCACGCGTTGTGGCCAGGCTTCCTCGCCTCGCGCTTCGATCGTCACTGATCGCATGCGACGCCGCGCAAAGAAAAGCGGCGGCGTGTCACCACGCCGCCGCTGCGTCCTGTCCCTGGATCGTTGACCTGCGCCTTGCGCGACCCGTTACTGCGCGGCCGGAATGGCACTCGGCGGC
>JBOFQO010000062.1:0-7936 GCA_051660925.1 Silanimonas sp.
GGCTGTTCGCGCTGGGGCTGTGAGGCGCGGCGGCGGCGTTCAAGGGTCGGCCCGCGGTCGACCCGAAGGCGACATCCATGTCGCTCGGGTCGATCGCTCATCCTGAGCGACCCTTTCAGGGCTCGCGCCTTGAGATCCGGCCGGGGCTCCTTATTCGCTTCGCCCACGGGCCAACCCTTGAACGTCGACCGTCGCGGCGAGATTGGCGCGCGCAAGCGTTCGTCATTGCCGCGATCGGTGCTTCTCGCGCAGCGCCGCGGAGTGACGTCGGATGGTCGTAGCGAGATCGTGGGGAGTCGTGACGTGCTTCGCCAAGTCGGGATGAACCCGGCAGTCCCCGGCAAGTACGACAAGCGTGACGATCTCCCGCTCGCCGACGCCAAGCGCAGCTTCAATGGCTTTGGCGTGGCGGTAGTTCTGGCGAAGCGGATTCTGGAACCGATGGCGTCGGCGGCCGAGGAATTGCGTCCACTGCGCGTCACGCGGACCACCGACGACCAGACCGCTCAGGTTCTTCGTCTCGATGACGAAGACCCCGAACCTCGAGACCACCACGTGGTCGATCTGCGTGGTGCCGTCGAGGCTTGGAAGAATCACGTCCGAGTGGATGCGGTACTCGCTGCCATCGAGCGATTCTCGCAATGCACGGTCAACGCGACGCTCGCCGATGCGTCCACGGACCGTTGGATGGCGAAAGTACGCTGCGACAACAGCGCCAATGATCATCACGAGCAACGCCGGGACCAGCGGGAGCAGGATCGATGTCATCGGCAGTCCGATGCTCGGCGCAAGCCCCGCGCTCGCGGACGACCGCGACGCACCTGGCGCCGTCAGCGCCCGGCCGGATACAGCCTCGACCGCTCGCCTTTTGGCGCCAAGTAGCGGTCGCGCAGCAGGGTCTGCCGCGACTGCATTGGCACCGCGCGGCCGCCGACGAAGACCTGCGTCGCCGTGGTGGTCACTTCGAGCGGGTCGCCGTTCCACAACACGAGGTCGGCGGTCTTGCCGACTTCGATGCTGCCGATCTTCGCGTCGATGCCGAAGGCCTTGGCCGGCGCGCTCGTAAGGCCGGCGAGGGCAGCTTCCCACGGCAGGCCGTTGGCGGCCGCCACGCCGGCGAGCTGGCGGATCTTGCGCGCGTTGTGGGTGGCATCGCCGCCCTGCGAGAACGCCACGGAAACGCCGGCCGCATGCAGCCTTGCGGCGTTGTCGAGGCGCGCGCCGAGCTGGTCGAAGCTTTGCGGCAGGTTCACCAGCGAATCGAGCAGCACCGGCACCTTCGCCGCGGCGAGTTCGCCGGCGACGACCCAGGCCTCGGCGCCACCGTTGATGACGGGTTGGAAGCCGTACTGCTTGCCCATATCGATCACGCGACGGATATCGGCGGCGCGGTTGACGTGGAACACCACGCGGCCGCCCCGCAGGTAGCGGCTCATCGCGTCGCGGCCCGCCGGCGTCAGCAGGCCGTGGCCCGGGCTCACCATCATCATCGGTGAGGGCGCCGGCCTCGCCTCGCGGATCGCCTGGTCGAGCAGCATGTACTGCCCTGCGCGACTGCCGCCGGAAAGCGCGACCGCGCCGCTGCCGAGGTCGACGAACAAGCTGCGACTGCCGTCGACGAGCGCGTCGAAACCGCCGTCGAAGCGCACCGCACCGCCCTGGCCAGCGACGAAGCTGCCTTCGTCGAGCGCGCCGGGCGCCAGCACGGTGAAGGTCAGGCCCTCGATGCGGTTGACGCCAATCACCGACGAGCGCGGGTTGTACGCCGGCAGCACGTCGAACTCGGGACGCCAGCGCGTTTCGCCGGGATGCACGTGCGGGGCGACGCCGCCGATGGCGTTATGCACCGTGCTCGGCTCGGCACTGATCTCCTCAAGCCCGAGCGCAGTGAGCCCGGCGAACAGACCGGGCGTCAGCGGCTGACCCTTGGCATCGATGCGCGTCGCGCCGGCGGGCGCGGCGAGCTCGGCGCCGACGGCGCTGATGACGCCGTTGGTCACGACGACGTCGCCATTCGCCAGCGTGCCCTGTGGGCCGGCGGTATGCACCTTGGCATTGTCGATGAACAGCACCGACTGCGCCGCGACGTTCGAGCCGGCGAGAGCGGCGACGGCCAGCGCGAGCGCGCTGGCGACGATCCGGGGAGCGCGCATCAGAGGGCCTCCTGGCCGAGCATGAAGTCGGAGACCGGCTGCAGCGCTGGGTCGTCGCGATCGAACATCAGAGCGCCGTCGATCCAGACCTTCTCGGCCTTGGCGTAGACGCTGAAGGGATTCTGGTTCCACAGCACCACGTCGCCCATCTTGCCGCGCTCGAGCGTACCGACCTGCGCCTCGATGCCGAGCGTGCGTGCGGCGTTCTGGGTGATCCAGCGCACGGCGTGCTCCGGCGCGATGTCGATGCCGGCGCGACGCCCCGTGCCAATGACCTTCCCCGCCTCCTGGTTGAGGCGCTGGATGCCCTCGGGCGAATCCGAATGCACCACCGCGCAGCCCGTGCCTTCGCCGGCGCGATCGACGATCAGAATGTTCTCCTGCACCGCGTCATAGGCTTCGGCCTTGAAGCCCCACCAGTCGGCCCAGAGCGCGCCGCAGGTGCCGGCTTCGGCCAGACGGTCGGCGATCTTGTAGGCCTCGACGCCGTGATGGAAGGCGGCGACCTGGAAATCGAACTCCTCGGCGAGGTCGAGCATGATCGCCATCTCGTCGGCGCGGTAGCAGTGGATCTGCACCTTGATCTCGCCGGTCATCGCAGCGGCCAGCGTCTCCAGCCGCAGGTCCTGCGTCGGCGGCTCTTCGCCGTCGAGCTTCTTGAGGTACTCGCGCGCTTCGATGAAGGCGTTGCGGTAGCCGGCGACGTTGCCCATCCGCGTCATCGGCGCGCTGCCGCGCTGGCCGTAGACGCGCTTCGGGTTTTCGCCGCAGGCCATCTTCAGGCTCCACGGCGCGCCGGGAAACTTCATTGCCTGGTAGGTCTCGCCGGGCACGTTCTTCAGCACCGTGCCGCGGCCGCCGATCAGGTTGGCGCTGCCGGGCAGCACCAGCATCGAGGTCACGCCACCGGCCAGCGCCGTGCCGAAGCCCGGGTCCTGCGGCCACACGCCGTGTTCGGCCCAGACCTGCGAGGTCACCGGGCTGCTCATCTCATTGCCGTCCTGGTGCGCGTCGAGGCCCGGCGCCGGGTAGACGCCGAGGTGCGAGTGCACGTCGATCAGGCCCGGTGTGATCCACTTCCCCGTGCCGTCGACGACGGTTGCGTCGCGCGGCGCGTCCAGGCCCTGGCCCACCCGCGCCACCCTGCCGTCGCGCAGCAGCACATCGGCGTTCTCGACGCGCGTGCCGTCGCCGACCAGCACGGTGGCGTTTCGGATCAGCGTGTCCGGCGCGGCGATGCGCTGGTAGGTGCTCGGGTAAGGGTCGTCCTTGAGCACCGTCACCCGCGCCTCGGCGTGGGCGCCGATGCCGAGCGCGAGGGCGGCGGCAAGGGCGGTCGAACGAAAGGCAGGCGGTCGCATCGCGGGCTCCAGCGAGGGAAGTGGTCACCCTAGCCCGCGCGCCGGGGCCTTCCAACTAGGCCGAAGGTCATGGTCGCGCTCTGGGGCGCTGGGCCCCGCATGGCAGAATCCGCAGGATAACGACGACAGAGAGAACGCGATGAAGGACAAACACGAGATCGTCTCCAACTGGCTGCCGCGCTACACCGGCGTACCACTGGAGAGTTTCGGCGCCCACGTGCTGCTGACCAATTTTGGCGGCTACCTCGACGTGTTCGCCAAGCTAACCGGCGCCGAGATCGTCGGCCGCGACCGCCCGATGCCGAGCGCCACCATCGACGGCATCACCATGATCAATTTCGGCATGGGCAGCGCCAACGCCGCGACGGTGATGGACCTGCTCTCCGCGGTGATGCCGAAAGCCGTGCTGTTCCTCGGCAAGTGCGGCGGCCTGAAGCGCAAGAACCAGCTCGGCGACCTGGTGCTGCCGATCGCGGCGATTCGCGGCGAGGGCACCAGCAACGATTACCTGCCGCCGGAAGTGCCGGCGTTGCCGGCCTTCGCCCTGCAGCGCGCGGTGTCGACGATGATTCGCGACCTTGAGCACGACTACTGGACGGGCACCGTCTACACGACGAATCGCCGCGTTTGGGAGCACGATGAGACGTTCAAGGAGTACCTGCGCAAGCTCCGTTGCATGGCCATCGACATGGAAACCGCGACGGTGTTTGCCGCCGGTTTCGCCAATAGCATCCCGTCCGGCGCGCTGCTGCTGGTGTCGGACCAGCCGATGATCCCTGATGGGGTGAAGACCGAAGCCTCGGACAAGGTGGTCAGCGCGAACTACGTCGAGCGACACATCCAGATCGGCATCGAGGCGCTGAAGCTGGTGCGCCGCCACGGCAAGTCCGTGAAGCATCTGCGCTTCGATTGAGGCGCGTTCACCGGCGTGGATCGGTCGGGGCGGCTGCGTGGCCGCTCCCGCCATCTCACCAGATGAAGCGCAGGTTCAGCACTTCGGCGCTGGCGTTGTCGGTGCCCATCCGCACCGTGCATTCCAGGTCCTGCTCCGCCTGGTTGGCGAGACCGGCATCGACCACGATCTTCGCCGTCAGCAGCTGGCTGCCGCGGCCGTCGTCCTTCATCGTCGCGGCGAGGGCGTCGAGGTTGAGGGTGTAGGGCTTGCCGGCGAGCTGCGTCCGCACCTGCGCTTCGCAAGCTTGCGCCGCGATGCCGGCGGGTGTGGCGGTGCCGCCGCCGCAGCCGGCCAGCAGGACGACGGTGGCGACGGGAACGATCCACAGGGTTCCACGGGTCATTGCACTCCTCCATGCCACCGCGCCGGGCGTTGCGTCCCGGATGTTCGGGGCTTGACCGCTTTATTTAGCGTAAAAACTCTAGATGCGCCATGAACAGCGGCATTCGCGGCACGCGCTTGACCGGGATTGACCGTGCCGGGCGCTCCCGTCCCGGCACGGGCGTCTTGGGCTGGACTCAGTAGCGGGGCACCGAGCCGTCGACATCGGTCGACCAGGCGTCGATGCCGCCTTCCACGTTGAAGACCTGGGTGAAGCCGAGGCCGCGGAAGTGCTCGGCGGCCTGCCGGCTGCTGTTGCCGTGGTGGCACAGGAAGGCGAGCTTGGTGTCCTTTGGCAGGGCGGCCAGGTCGTCGTGCGAGTCCTCGTCGAGCACCGCATGCGAGTGCGGGAACGTCGCCAGTGCACGGGCCTGCGGCGGGCGCACGTCGATGACCGTGAACTCGGCGAGGCGCGCGGCCAGGTCCTTCACCGACAGCGGGCGCACCTGCGCCGGGGCATTCGGGTTGCTGATCGACAGGCCCGCCCCGCGGACGCCGTTATCGACCCAGTCAATGGCGATGCCGTTGGCGCGCGGCGCGCTGGCGAGGTCGAAGTGCACGGTGATGCCGTTCGCCGTGGCGCTGATTTCCTGCCCGGTGGCGGGTTTCAGCTCGAAGCGGCTGTTGAACTTGGCGTCGACGGCCATGTGCAGGGCGAGGCCTTCGCCCTGTTCGGCCATCGCCTTGCGGATCTGTGCGGCGGCTTCGTCGGTGATCGTGATGGTCGGTGGCGTGCGGTCGGGGGCGGCGCCGCCGAGCAGCGCGTGCAGCTCGCCGGAATTCAGCATCTGCTCGATGATGTCCGAACCGCCGATCAGCTCGCCCTTGACGTAGAGCTGCGGGATCGTCGGCCACTGGCCGTACACCTTGATGCCCTCGCGGATCTCCGGGTCTTGCAGCACGTCGACGTGCGCGTAGTCGGCGACGAGACCGCCGACGATCCCCGAAGCCTTCATCGAGAAGCCGCACTGCGGACGCTGGGGGCTGCCCTTCATGAAGAGCACGACGTCGTGCGAGGACAGGATCGATTCGATACGGGCGCGGGTTTCGGCGGAAAGGCTCATGGCGGCGGGCCGTGGTTCAAGAGAGGGCGCGGAGTTTAGCGGGTGGGGCCGGTCTGGCGGATGAAGCACCGTCCGTGAGGGAAAGACGAAGCCATGACGCCACGTGCATCGCCCGTGGACGGCGCCGGGTGTCTGCTGCGCCGGCGTCGTCCGACGCTGGCCGCCTCCGGCGGCTCCCCCACCACGAGGACCCCCCCATGTCGTTCCAAGCGCTCTCGAATTGCCACCGCAAGATCCGCCTGGCCCCCGCCACCTCGCTCGTCGCTATCGCGGCCGCGTTGTCGGCCGCGTCGCTGTCCGCGGCGCCGACCGTCAACACTCGCTTTGGCGACACGCGTGTCACCCTGTCATCGCAGTTCACCGGCGCGCTGCAGTCGCTGCAGGTCACGCCCAGCACGGTGTTCCCAACCCGCCTGCGCAGCGGCGTGGTCGATTTCCCGATCACGTCGGGCGAGATCGACCTGCAGTCGCTGAAAGGTGAGATCGTCCACGACGGCGGTCTTAACCTGCGTGCCGGCAGCACCACGGTCACGCTGTCGAGCGTCGTCATCGACACCACGGGCAGCGCGCCCGTGCTGACGGGGCTGGTCAAGGCCAACGACAGCGTCGTCGGCCGGCTGCCGCTGTTTGACATCGCCCTGAACCGTGCGCCGGGTGTGCAGGAGCGCGGGGCGTTCGACGTCCTCGGCATCGAGAACGTTGGCCTCGCCTTGAACGCCGAGGCTGCAGCGGCGCTTAACGGCGCCTTCAACGTCAGCGCCTTCAGCGCCGGCATTCCGATCGGCACAGCGCGCGTGCACACGCTGGTGTACGACCCGGATCTCGCTTTCCAGCGCCAGCAGCACTGAATCCCCAGCGTGGAATGGAAGGGCCGCGTCGACACGGCGCGGCCTTTTCGCTGGCGCACTTTGTGCGCTGCGGCATCGGGTATAGCATGAGCCTCACCCCCCAGCGAGGCCCTCCCCATGGCCGGCGATTTCTACATCCGCGAACCCCTGCTGCCCGGCATGTGCGGCGAAGACGTGAGGTATCTGCAGGAAGGCCTGCGCATCGCCGGCTTCGACCGCGTGGACACCAACGGCGTCTTCGATGGGCGCACCGAAGCCGCGTGGCGCGAGCTGCAGATCGAGAACCAGCTGCGGCGCTACGACCTGCCAAACCACGGCGTTGCGGCGGGCGCGGAAGCCTCCTATGCCGAGGCAGTCGAGGCGAATCTTCGCGGCCGCTTTCCGGATGAGGAATCGCTGCAGCGTGCGGTCCGCGCGAACTCGCCGTGGCAATTCGACACCCGTCAGGACTACGAGAACTTCCTGCGTTCGGAACCCGACCCGTTCGGTCCGGGCGTGATGGATGCCGATTCGGTCTGGGGCGAGGTGAATGCGCGGCTTTCGGCGACTATCGATCCGGCGATGCGGCGAAGCGCCGAGAGCGGCGTTCCCGTCGACCCGGCGGTCGACGCGCTCGCGGCGACGCGGGACGACTGGTACTTCCGTCATCTGAGCGGCAGCGACGAAAACTGGACGTTCCCGATCGAGAACACCGACATCGCGCCGCCGGGAAGCGACAGCTGCTTGATGTCGGATGCCAGCGAAAGCTTGACCCCGCCGGCGCTCGCGAGCCATCCGCTCTACGCGGCGCTCCGCGGCCAACTGCCGCCCGACGTCGGCGATGGGCATGTGGCCGAGCTCACGGTCCGTGCCATGCAGGACGGCATCGCCTCGCCTGACCAGCTGGAGCAGGCGGTGGTGTCAGATCGGCAGGTCGCGTTCGCGGTGGGTAAGACGCCTGGCTTCATGGGCCAGGTCGACTTGACGCGGCCCCCGATGAGCGACGAGGCGGTGCGGGCCGCCGTCAACGAGCTGGCCGCGGCGAATTCAGCGCCGACGCCCGACCTTGAGCCCACCGCGCGAATCGCGCGCGCCTGAGCCCAAGGTTCAAGCGGCCGCGCTGGTGCTTCGCAGCGGAATGGTCTTGAAGGCCCGAAGCATGGCCGCCGCGGCGTCACGGCCGTCGCGCACGGCC
>JBOFQO010000063.1:0-6942 GCA_051660925.1 Silanimonas sp.
ACCCCCGGCGCTGGGCGCCGGAGTGACGCTCCCGAGCGCCCGCGCGCCGGGCGGCTGCACGACGGGATGGCTGTCGAGGAAGATCTCGAATTCGTGCCGCACCCGACCGCCGCTCGAGATGGCGCGCTTCACGACCTCGCGGTCCTCAATGAAGCCCGGGTCGCTGTCTTTCAGCGCCGCGAGGAACCACTCCAGCCGGCGTCGCTGCTCTTCGCCATCCATCAGCGGGTCGCTCGGGACGGCGCGCACGCGCACGCGAGGGCCGACGAAGGGGAGCTCGGCGATTTCGACCTCGGCCACCTCCACACCCGCCGGCAGCAGCGGGCGGATCGCGTCGCGCACGGCCTCGGGATCGGCGTAGCGGCGCTCGGCGCTGCGTCGCGCGCTGGCGACGGCGACGGCCTGCTCGCGTTCGATCTGGTCGGCCGGCCGCGCGAAAACGTGATGCTGCGCCACCTCGTCGGCGTCCCAGGGGCGCAGCGACGCATCGCGCGCCCAGCGTGCGGTGCCGAGGTAGGCGCCCGTCGGGGCTTGCCACGACTGGTCGCCCCAGCCGCCCCAGACGGTGTAGGTCCACTCCTTGGATTCGAAGACCAGATGGCCACCGTCATCCAACGTCATCCTCACCGGGGAGAGGTACTCGCGCGGCAGCACGACCCAGCCGTCCTCGCAGGTGAAATCCTGTCCGCGGTCCAGGCGAACCTCGGCCCCCGTCGCCGGTCCGAGCTCACCGAGTCGCCGTCGCAGCGCCGGTTCGCCGTTGCGGGCGATGAAGGCCGCCCGCCCCGCGGGCTGCATCAGCGCGTACCACTCGGCGTATCGCGGACGCTGGTGCTGGCGGATCGCCTCGAGTTCGGCCATCACGTTGCCGAACGGATGGAGGAAGTGAAGTTCCAGGGCATGCGTCCCTTGGGACCGCACGACCACCCCGGCATACCGAGACAGATCGCCTGCACCCGGTCTTCGGCCGTCTTTCGGCGAGAAGACCGCACCGTCGAGGCGCGAGGGTTTGTTCGGATCGAGCCCGGGATCCGGCGCGCCGTCGGTGGTGACGGATCGCAGGGCGTACGCACCGCTGAGGTCCGGGCAGCCGGTCACCGCATCGGTCGGCGGATCCCCCTGCTCGGCCCCGCGCTCGAACGCGGTGCAGCCGGCGAGAATGACGGTCAAGGCGGCGAGAGTCGCGGCAGGGATCGAGCGGGCGGGAGCGGGTGGTCGGAAGGGCACGGGAATCACCGGGACGCGAAGGCTGGCCGATGGATCGCACCACGGAACGACCCGCGTCGCCAAGCCGATGCCCGGCGGAAGAAGGCGTCGTGCGCCAGGTGTTGGCTTCCGGCGCCCCCAGGGCGCGATTCCTCACACCTTGAGCGATGCCACGCGTCGCGGCCGCACTCCCCGTTTCGCACCCTCGGTCGCCGGCGTCAGGAACAGGGCGTGCAAGCGCTCGCAGACCGGGCCCGCGGCGAGTCCGAGGTCGTTCGCTTCGCGGATGACCTCGTGCAGCTTGGCCTCCAGCAGCCGCAACCGGGCTTCGGCCGTCAGGCCGGCCTTGCCGGTGCGGGCGGCCACCACCATGCCCGCGCCGCGGCGGCGGAGGAGCACACCGTCCCCCGCGAGCTGCGCGTACGCGCGGCTGACCGTCATCGGATTGATGCCGAAACGCGCGGCCATCGCTCGCACCGACGGCAGGCGCTCGCCGACCTGCAGCTGCCCGGCAGCGACGAAACGCTGCACCTGCTCCGCGATCTGGCGGTAGATCGGCACGGCCGATCCGGTTTCTACGACCCACTGCGATGCGTCCATGTGTATCACTACGCCAATACGATCGCCCGACGTCAAGCCCCATTCGACGCGTGACCGTCTATACTCGCGCGTCGTCTCGCGGGCCCGGGCCCGCGTTTCGTTTGCAATCAAGCACTTCCGAACGCCATCCCTGCACCCGCACCGACCCAGGATCGCCGTGGCCAGCCTCCTCAAGACCTTCGCCCAGTCCTCGCAGCTCTCCGGCGGCAATGCCGCCTTCATCGAGGAGCTCTACGAGCAGTACCTCCGCGACCCGGCCTCGGTCGATGCGAAATGGAAGACCTACTTCGATGGTTTCGGCGGCAGCTCCGACGTCCCGCACTCGGACGCGATGGCGCGCGTGCAAGTCGCCGGCATGCTGGCCGCCAAGGGCCTTGGCGGTGGCGGCGTCGACGAGGAAACCGCAAAGAAGCAGATGGCGGTCAGCAAGCTGATCACCGCCTACCGCTCGCGCGGCCACCTCGGCGCGAACCTCGACCCGCTGGGCATGGCCGCCAAGCCGGTGGCGCCCGACCTCGAGATCGAGTTCCACGGCTTGACCTCGGCCGACCTCGACACCGAGTTCCCGATCAACACCTTCTTTGGCGCGCCGAAGATGAAGGTGAAGGAGTTGCTCGCCAAGCTGCGCACCACGTACTCCGGCCCGATCGGCGCGGAGTTCATGCACATCAGCGACGCCCGCCAGCGCCACTGGATGCAGGAGCGGCTCGAGAAGGCGGCCGGCAGCTTCAGCTTCAGCGCCGAAGAGAAGAAGCGCATCCTTGAGCGCACCACAGCCGCTGAAGGACTGGAGCGCTACCTCCACACCAAGTACGTCGGCCAGAAGCGCTTCTCGCTGGAGGGCGGCGACGCGCTGATCCCGGCGATGGACGTGCTGGTGCGCCGCGCCGGCAGCAATGGCGTCAAGGACATGGTCATCGGCATGGCCCACCGCGGCCGCCTCAATGTGCTCGTCAACACGCTGGGCAAGCCGCCGGCGAAGCTGTTCGCCGAGTTCGAGGGCCGCTTCGACCACCACGACGACCCCGCGCACTCCGGCGACGTGAAGTACCACATGGGCTTCTCGGCCGACATCGCCACACCCGGCGGCCCGGTGCACATCGCACTGGCGTTCAACCCATCCCACCTGGAGATCGTCGACCCGGTGGTGACCGGCTCGGTGCGTGCGCGGCAGATGCGCCGCGAGGATAAGGGGCGCAGCCAGGTGCTGCCGGTGCTGATCCACGGTGACTCGGCCTTCGCCGGCCAGGGCGTCATCATGGAACTGTTCCAGATGTCGCAAGCGCGCGGCTTCGCCGTCGGCGGCACGCTGCATGTCGTCATCAACAACCAGGTCGGCTTCACCACCAGCCGTCCGGACGACACCCGCTCAACGTTGTACTGCACCGACCCGGCCAAGATGGTCGACGCGCCGGTGCTGCACGTGAACGGCGACGACCCGGAAGCCGTGGCCTTCTGCGCGCAGATCGCCTTCGACTTCCGCCAGGAATTCAAGCGCGACATCGTCATCGACCTTGTCTGCTACCGCCGCCACGGCCACAACGAGGCCGACGAGCCGGCGGCGACGCAGCCGCTGATGTACCAGAACATCCGCGCTCGCAAGACCACGCGCGAGCTGTACGCGAACCGCCTGACGGAAGCCGGCGTGCTGTCGGCCGACGAGGCCAAGACGCTGGTCGATGGCTACCGAGCCAAGCTCGACAAGGGCGAGGTCACCGCCGACGTCACCAGCGCCGCAAAGGACAGCGTCAGCGTCGACTGGTCGCCCTACTTCAAGGGCTCGCTGAACGACGAGGTCAAGACGGCCGTCGCGCGCAAGACGCTCGACGCGCTGGCTCAGCAGATCAACGCCGTGCCCGAGTCACGCAAACTGCATGCGCGCGTCGCGAAGGTCTACGAGGACCGCCTCAAGATGGCCGCCGGTGAGCTGCCGATGGACTGGGGCTTCGCCGAGAACCTCGCCTACGCCACGCTGCTGAAGGAAGGCTTCAAGCTGCGCCTCGTCGGCCAGGACGCCGGCCGCGGCACCTTCTTCCACCGCCACGCGGTGCAGCATGACCAGGCCACGGGCGAAGCCATCATGCCGCTGCGCGAGCTGGTCTCGAACCCCGAGCACGCGGTGGTGATCGACTCGCTGTTGTCCGAAGAAGCGGTGATGGCCTTCGAGTACGGTTACAGCACCGCCGAGCCGACCACGTTGAACATCTGGGAAGGCCAGTTCGGCGACTTCGCCAACGGTGCGCAGGTCGTCATCGACCAGTTCATCACCTCGGGCGAAGCCAAGTGGGGCCGCCTGTGCGGCCTTGTCCTGTTCCTGCCGCACGGCTACGAAGGCCAGGGCCCAGAGCACAGCTCGGCGCGCCTCGAGCGCTTCCTGCAGCTGTGCGCCCACCACAACATCTCCGTGGTCACGCCGACCACCCCAGCGCAGAGCTTCCACATGCTGCGCCGCCAGATGCTGCGCGGCACGCGCAAGCCGCTGGTCGTCATGACGCCGAAGTCGATGCTGCGCCACAAGCTATCGGTGTCCAGCCTCGATGATCTCGCCAAGGGCAGCTTCCAGACCCTGATCCCCGACAGCACCGCGAAGGATGCGAAGAAGGCGACGCGCGTCGTCGTCTGTGGCGGCAAGGTCTACTACGACCTCGTCGAGGACGCCGAGAAGCGCGGCCTGACCGATGTCGCCATCGTGCGCGTCGAGCAGCTGTACCCGTTCCCGCGCACCGAGCTCACCGCCGAGCTGAAACGCTTCGGCAAGGCCGCCGAGGTGATCTGGTGCCAGGAGGAGCCGCAGAACCAAGGCGCGTGGTACCAGATCCGCCACCACGTCGAGGCCTGCCTCGCCAAAGGCCAGACGCTCAGCTACGCCGGTCGCGGCCGCTCGGCAGCACCGGCCTGCGGCCACCTGTCCCAGCACAATGCCGAACAGGCCGCTCTGCTGGAGGCCGCACTGGTTGGCCCACAGGTGCTTGCCGCGGCCGAGTAAGGCCCACCGCTTCTTACCGAATCCACCGGGCTGCGCGCCCTGCCCCACGCCCCCGAACCGAACCCCGACCGAGAACGCCCGAATGGCCACTGAAATCAAGGTTCCGCCGCTCCCCGAGTCCGTCTCCGACGCCGTCATCGCCGCCCTGCACAAAAAGGTGGGCGAGGCCGTCCGCCGCGACGAGAACCTGGTCGACCTCGAGACCGACAAGGTCGTGCTTGAAGTCCCGTCGACGGTCGATGGCGTCATCAAGGAGCTGAAGGTGAAGGTCGGCGACACCGTCACCTCGGACCAACTGCTGATCGTCGTCGAGGAAGGCGCTGCCGCTGCCACCCCGGCACCCGCCGCGCCTGCGCCTGCCGCCGCCGCTGCGCCGGTCGCTCCCGCCGCGAAGCCGGCCGCCGCTGCCGCGCCCGCACCCGCCGCCAAGACCGACGCTGGCCTGCCGCCGGGTGCCGCGTTCTACGCCGCGCAGAACAGCATCAACCCGGCGGACGTCGCCGGCACCGGCCGCCGCGGCGCGGTGACGAAGGAAGACCTGGTCAACTTCGCCAAGGGCGGCGGCGCGCGTCCGGAAGAGCGCGTGCCGATGACGCGCATGCGCAAGCGCATCGCCGAGCGGATGATGGAGTCGAAGAACTCGATCGCCATGCTCACCTCGTTCAACGAGGTCAACCTGCGCGAGGTGATGGCCATGCGCAAGGCGCAGGGCGAGGCCTTCGAGAAGGCCAACGGCATCAAGCTCGGCTTCATGAGCTTCTTCGCCAAGGCCGCGGCCAACGCGCTGCAGCGCTTCCCGATCGTCAACGCCTCGGTCGACGGCGACGACGTGATCTACCACGGCTACGCCGACATCTCGATCGCCGTGGCCACCGACAAGGGCCTCGTGACCCCGGTGCTGCGCAACGTCGAGCGCATGAGCTTCGCCGACGTCGAAGCCGCCATCGCGAACTACGCCAAGAAGGCGCGCGACGGCAAGCTTGGCCTTGAGGACCTGCAGGGCGGCACCTTCACCATCACCAACGGCGGCACGTTCGGCTCGCTGATGTCGACGCCGATCGTCAATCCGCCGCAGAGCGCGATCCTCGGCATGCACGCCATCAAGGAGCGTCCAATCGCCGAGAACGGCCAGGTCGTGATCGCGCCGATGATGTACATCGCGCTGTCCTACGACCACCGCATCATCGATGGCAAGGACGCGGTGCAGTTCCTGGTCGACATCAAGAACCAGCTGGAAAACCCGCACCGCATGCTGCTCGGCCTGTAAGGAGCCCGACATGTCCGAACAATTCGACGTCGTCGTGATCGGCGCCGGCCCGGCCGGTTACCACGCGGCCATCCGCGCCGCCCAGCTCGGCTTGAAGACCGCCTGCATCGACGCCGCCCTGGGCAAGGACGGCAAGCCGGCGCTTGGCGGCACCTGCCTGCGCGTCGGCTGCATTCCGTCCAAGGCGCTGCTCGACAGTTCGCGCCAGTGGTGGAACATGGGCCACCTCTTCAGCGAGCACGGCATCAGCGCGCCGAACGCCGCGATCGACATCCCGACCATGATCGGTCGCAAGGACAAGATCGTGAAGCAGTTCACCGGCGGCATCGCGGCGCTGTTCAAGGCCAACAAGGTCACGGCGTACTACGGCTTCGGCCAGCTGCAGCCCGGCAAGAAGGTGCTAGTGAAGCAGCACGACGGCAGCGAGGTCGTGCTGGAAGGCAAGCACATCATCATCGCCGCGGGCTCGGATTCGATCGAGCTGCCGTTCGCCAAGTTCGACGGCACCCACATCGTCGACAACGTCGGCGCGCTCGACTTCACCGACGTGCCGAAGCGCCTCGGCGTGATCGGCGCCGGCGTGATCGGCCTCGAGTTGGGTAGCGTGTGGAGCCGCCTCGGCGCCAAGGTCACCGTGCTGGAAGGCCTGCCGGACTTCCTCGCTGTGGTCGACCGCGATGTTGCGAAGACCGCGCTGAAGGAGTTCACCAAGCAGGGCCTCGACATCCGCCTCGGCGCCAAGTGCACAAAGTCGGAAGTGAACAAGGGCGAGGTGCACCTCACCTACACCGACGCGCACGGCGAACCGACCCTCGGGTTCGACAAGCTGCTGGGCGCCGTGGGCCGCAAGGCCGCAAGCAAGGGCCGGCTGGCGGAAGGCACG
>JBOFQO010000064.1:0-6400 GCA_051660925.1 Silanimonas sp.
AGCCCGTGCTTGATGGCGTTCTCGACCAGGGTCTGCAGCATCATCGGCGGCATCGGCAGGGCGCGCAGTGGCTCCGGCACCGCAACTTGGTAGTCGAGCCGCGGCCCCATGCGGATCTTCAAAATCTCGAGGTAGGCGATGGCGCGCTCCAGCTCGACGCCCAGCGTGCTTGGCGCGGTGGAAGCGCCCGGCAGCGAGTGCCGCAGGTAGTGCACCAAGTGGCCGAGCATGACTTCAGCACGCGCCGGATCGAGGCGCGTCAGCACCTGCGCATTGGCCAGTGTGTTGTAGAGGAAGTGCGGTTCGACCTGTGCGTTGAGCAGGCTCAGCTTGGCGACCGCTGCGGTGCGCTCGGACTCCGACTGCAGTGCGGCGCTGCGTTCGCCGGCGCGGCGCTCGGCCACGCGGCGGCTGATGGCGCGGCTGATGGCCTCGGCGTTCTCGTAGTTACTGCCTTCGTCGAGCAGGATCAGGTCGGTCCAGGCCGGCAGCTCGGGCTCGCAGATCAGGGTGATGCGGCTGGTGTCGCCGTTCGGCATGAGCGTGGCGACGATGCGGTCGTCGGCGCGACCGAAGGCGAACAGCGGGTTCCAGCGCCAGCGCGACGCGCCACCGTGCGACGCCGTGCGCGTCACCGAGGCGCGCACCTGCAGGCTGTCGGGCGCAGCCAGCACGCTGCGCACGCCGGGCAGGTCGCGGACCACACCGCTGAGCATCGCGAAGGCTTCGTCGGCCTTGAACGGGATCTCGATCTGTCGCCGCTGGCGGTTGCGCAGCGCGTCGCGGTCGAAGCCGCCGACCAGCATCCGCACGCGGCCGAGATGGGACAGCGCCGAGCCCACGACCACGACCAACATGACCAGCATCAGCAGGGTGATCGGCGCCATGAACTCGCCGAACAGCGGCAGCGAAGACCAGCTCGCCGCGATCAACAGCAGCACGAGGGCCCAACCGAGCAGCAGACGGACGATGAAGAGCAGCGAACGGAACATGGCGGGTCGCGCAGCGGAGTGGTGTGGCGAGACTAGCAACGGCAGCGCGGCGCGGAAGGGCCCGCGCGACGAAACCGGGCCAGGGCCGACGAACGCCCCCGAAGGCCGAACGAAGCGCCGCCCTGGAGCGGCGGAGCGACTAGGCCGCCGTCGCGTCCGACCACCCGCGGACGTCATGGCCGCCGAACACCATGCGCCGGATCGCCAGCGACGTCAGTGCCGTGGAGAAGGTCGGCGGCGGCGCGCTGGCGTCATCGAGCCGCAGCCGCTGCGTCGGCGTCAGCGCGACGCGGAGTGCGGCGAGGTTGTCGTCGAGCTGCGCACGCGTGCGCGCACCGATCAGCGTCGAGGCAACACCCGGCTGGCCCATCACCCAGGCCAGCGCCACCGCCGACGGCGTGCAGCCGAGCTCTTCCGCGACGGCGCGCACCACCTCGAGGATCGCCCAGTTGCGCGCGCTGAACTTGCTGTCGCCAAACGGGTTCGGCCCGGCGAGACGACCGTCGCGCGCGGCATCGGCGCGGTACTTGCCGCTCAGGAAGCCGCCCGCCAGCGGGCTCCACGGCATCACGCCCATGCCGCCTTCGCGCGCGGCGGGCACGTGTTCGGCCTCGACGTCGCGCGCGACCAGCGAATACTCGACCTGGATCGCCACCGGCCTCGGCAAGCCGCGCTCGGCGGCGAGCGTGCCGGCCTTCATCGCGAACCAGGCCGGCATGTCGGACAGCCCGTAGTAGCGGATCTTCCCTGCGCGGACGAGGTTCGCGAGGGTCTCGACGATCTCCTCCACCGGCGTCACGCCGTCCCAGACGTGCATCCAGTACAGGTCGACGTAGTCGGTGCGCAGACGCTTGAGCGAGGCGTCGAGCGCGTGGTGGAGGTTCTTGGCACCGGCGCCGCCCGCGTGCGGGTTGCCGGGCGTGGCCGCGCCCGCCGCGAGTGGGCTGGCCGAGGCGTTGAAGCCGAACTTGGTCGACAGCACCACGCGCTCGCGCAGGCCCGGCGACTGCAGGAAGCGCCCGATCAGCGCCTCGCTGGCGCCTCCGGCGTAGAGGTCGGCGGTGTCGATGAGGTTGCCGCCGGCCTCGAGGTAGGCGTCGAAAATCTGGCGGGCGGTGGCGTCGTCGGCGTTCCAGCCGCCCGGCCCGAAGGTCATCGTGCCGAGGGCTAACGGGCTGACGACGAGGCCGGAGCGGCCGAGCGTTCGGTAGGCGGTCATTGGGGCGAGCTCAACTTCTGTAGTGATTGATACGATAATGGGCGCTCGAACCCGCCCTGTCAAAGTTTTTTATCGATCGCTATGGAATCTATCGAATCCCCGCGTCGCAAGCCGGGCCGCCCTCCCGCCTTCGATCGCGAGCACGCGCTGGACGCCGCCATGCGCCTGTTCTGGCAGCACGGCTTCGAGGCGACGTCGCTGGCACAGCTCACCCAGGCGATGGGCATCAACGCGCCTAGCCTCTACGCGGCCTTCGGCGACAAGAAGCGGCTGTTCGTCGAGGTCGCGCGGCGCTACACCGGTGAGCCGGAGCAGTTCTCGACCCTGCTGGTCTCGGCGCCGACCGCACGCGCTGGCGTGCAGGCCCTGGTCGAGGCGGCGGCGGAGCGCTTCACCGGCGAATCGACGCCGCGAGGCTGCCTGCTGGCCAGCGCCGCCGCGGCCGTGGGCCCAAGTGCGGACGAATTACGCGCCATGACCGCCGCGATCCGCGAGGACACGCGACGGCGGATCGCCGAGCGGATCGGCGCGGACGTCGCGGCCGGCCTACTGCCTGCGGGCACGAATGTCGCGCTGCTTGCGACCGCGGCGCTCGGCGCCATTCAGGCGATGGCCGTGCTGGCGCGGGATGGGGCCGACCGACGCGACCTCGTCGCGATGGCCGAGTTCATGCTGGCGGGCTGGCCGGCAAAACACAGAACACAGCGGTAGACGAGAGGTGGCGTCAGCGACGCCACGCCTCCGCACGCCGGGCGCTACAGCAGCAGCCGTCCCCGCCGCGGATCCACGCCAATCGCCGCTTCCATGCCAACGCGGAAGTCGAGGGCATCCGCCTCGATGCCGTCGCTGAAGATCACGCCGTTCTCCGGCATCAGCGAGCGGATCTTCAGCGGCTCATCGGCCTGCACCTGCCCGAATACCATCTCCGCTTGGCTCCACTTGCTTGGAAAGGGCTCGCGGACACAGAAGACGAGTCGCGGCTCGGAGGCCGGGAAGCCATGTTCTCGCAGCTGCTTCACTTCCTTGGCTACTCGGCCGCTGACGCCGGCCGCGCCGGTCAGCACGCTGCGCAGCCATCCGGTCGATCCGAGGCCTGTCGATACGATGACGCCGCTTGAGGAGTGCCTTTCGCTCCGACCATCGTGGTGGATTTCATAACGGGCCGACACGTGCGAGCGCACGCCGACGAACACGTCGTTGACCGCGCGAAGCACTTGGCCGTCGCTGGTCTGCACCCGCGCCATCGTGACGTCGCGGTGCTTGCGGCGGTCGGTCAGCGCCTCGATGATGACCGTCGAGACGTCCTTCGCCACGAAAGGCAGCAGCACGCCGTCCCAGCGCGGCGGGTCGGGATTGACGGCGAGCAGCGGCTGGCCATCGAGGTACTTCAGCGTGTTCGCCACAAGGCCGTCCTGGCCGATCACGACCACCAAGCAGCCCGGCGGGAACAGGAAGTTCGGCAAGAACCCGCGATCAAGGCGCTGCAGCCGGCCGTTGCGTTCGAGCACCGCCGCCACCGAGGCCACCGCCTCCACGTAGGTGCGGTCCTCGGCGAGGAAGTCGGAAAAGTCGAGCCCGAGATGCTCGGCCTGGAAACGCGCCTGCTCGATGGTGTTGTAGCGCGCCACCATTTCCTGCAGGCGCGTGCGCCGCGTCACCAGCACGATCTTGCGATCGGACGCCTCCACGCCTCAGGCCTTTTTCGAAGCCAGCTGCCGCAGCAGGTCGGGCGAGAAGTTGAACTCGCCGATCTTGGCGGCGTTGTCGGCGAGGTTCTGGAAGCCCAACGCCATGATCGCCTCGGGGCTGGCGTTGGCCATGGTCAGCGCCTGCAGCGTGCGCGCGTCCATGCCCTGCAGCGCATCTGCCATGGTCTTGATGCCGTAAGCGCGGGTCTCGGCCTCGCGGCGTTCGTTCTCCCCTTCCAACGCCACCAGTTCCGCGTTCTGCTGCTCGAGCTTGACCTTGCCGGCCATCTCCTGCGCCTGCACCTGCTGGCGCTTCTCGAGCAGGGCGCGCTCCGACTCGATTTGCGTCTCGCGGACCTCGCGCTTTTTCTGCTCGATCATCAGCTCGCTGCGCAGCTCGTTCTCCTTGACGACGCGCTCCTGCTCGATCGCGGCGTTGCGGCGTCCGTAGGTCGCGTCGTCGGCCTCCTTGAGGATGGTCTCGCGCACCGGCGCCTCAAGCGCACGCGCCGTTTCGGGCGTGGGCTTCACCGCGAGGATGCTCAGGTCGATGACCTGCAGCCCCAACTCGCCGAATGCCGGGGCGGCCGCGAGGCGCTGGCGCGCCGCGTTGGCGAGGTGCTCGGTGGCCTGCAGCAGACCCTTCAGGTCGAGCTCCTGCAGCATGCCGCGGAACTGCGCCTTCACCGCGTTGAGCACGCGCAGCGGAAGCTTCTCGGGCTCCTCGGACGCGTAGCTGCCGTTGGGCAACAGCGCATAGTTCATCTGCTGCGCGATCCGCTTCGGGTCGCTGATCCGGAAGCTCACCTGGCCCTGCAGCGTGACCGACTGGAAGTCACGCGTGATCTCCTCGAACATGAAGGGCACTTCATGGACCGTGGTCGGCACGCTGACCAGCGTCGAGCGCGGCGCAAAGTAGAAAAAGGCGAGGCCGGCGCCCTCGCGGACGACATTGCCGTCGCGGACCTGCATCAGGTAATCGCTCGGTGCTGACTTGATGTAGCGGACGCCGAACATGGGGACTCCTTGCACGTGGGAATTGGGGGGAGGGATCGCGATCCTGCGGCTGAGCGAGTCTAGCGGTCCGCCGTGCACCGGAAGCCTCGGCCAGAAGCTGACCCGGTAGCGACGGCGGCCCGGGCTATAATTCCGAGTCTTTGCTCGAACGCCCCCGAGGCCCTACCGATGTCTGCCGTCCTGCCTTCCGCCACGGACCGCTCCACCGCGCCCTCTGCCATCGTCGACGGCGAGTACACCCTCGACCACAAGTACAGCCGCACCGAGGGCCGCATCTACCTCTCGGGCGTGCAGGCCTTGGTGCGCCTGCCGCTGATGCAGCAGATGCGCGACCGCGCCGCGGCGCTGAACACCGCCGGCTTCATCTCGGGCTACCGCGGCTCGCCGCTGGGCGGATTCGACCTCGAGCTGTGGAAAGCGCGCAAGCACCTCGCGGCCTCAGGCATCCAGTTCCAGCCCGGCATCAACGAGGACCTTGGCGCGACCATGGTCTGGGGCAGCCAGCAGACCAATCTGTGGCCGGGTGCCAAGTACGACGGCGTGTTCGGCATGTGGTACGGCAAGGGCCCGGGCGTGGACCGCTGTGGCGACGTGTTCAAGCACGGCAACGCCGCCGGCACGAACAAGAATGGCGGCGTGCTGGTGCTGGCCGCCGACGATCACGCCTGCCGCAGCTCGACGCTGCCGCACGGCTCGGAAGGCGAATTCGTCAGCGCGATGATGCCGGTGCTGAATCCGGCCGGCGTGCAGGACATCCTCGACATGGGCCTGCTCGGCTGGGCCATGAGCCGCTACACGGGCCGCTGGGTGGGCTTCAAGACGATCGCCGAAACGGTGGAATCGTCGGCTTCGGTCAACGTCAACCCGCATCAGCTCGACATCGTCATCCCGACCGATCTCGAGCTGCCGCCCAGCGGCTTGAACATCCGCTGGCCGGACCCGCCGCTGGACCAGGAGATGCGCCTGCACCAATACGCGGTGAAGGCCGCGCATGCCTTCGCGCGGGCCAACAAGCTCGACAAGATCATCTACGACTCGCCGAAGGCGCGCCTCGGCATCGTCACCACCGGCAAGAGCTACCTCGACGTGCTGCAGGCGCTCGAGTACCTCGGCATCGACCACAAGGACGCCGAGGCCATCGGCATCCGCGTCTACAAGGTCGGCATGACCTGGCCGCTGGAGCCGCAGGGCATCCGCAACTTCGCCCGCGGCCTCGAGGACATCGTGGTCGTCGAGGAGAAGCACGCCTTCATCGAAGCGCAGATGAAGGAGCTGTTCTACAACTTCGATTTCGGTCTCGATGGCGGCCGTCGCCCCAGCATCGTCGGCAAGTACGACGAGAGCGGCGAGTGGATCCTGCCGAGCACGTCGGAACTGACGCCGGCGCGCATCGCCCGCGTCATCGCCAAGCGCCTGAACCGCTTCTTCAACTCGGAAGCGATCACCGCGCGCCTGAAGTGGATCGCCGAGAAGGAGCAGGAGCT
>JBOFQO010000065.1:0-7632 GCA_051660925.1 Silanimonas sp.
TGCTGCCGGGGCAGGACGTCTACGTCGGCGCTGCCGCGGTCGCCGACTACCGTCCGGCCGAAGTCGCCGGGCAGAAGATCAAGAAGGGCGCCGGCCCGATGACGCTGACGCTCGAGCGCACCGCCGACGTGCTGGCCGACGTGGCCGTGCACTCGCGGCGACCGCGCTGCGTGTTGGGCTTCGCGGCGGAAACGAACGACGTCGAGACATACGCCCGCGGCAAGCTCGTGGCGAAGAAGCTCGACGCCATCGCCGCCAACCAGGTCGGCTTGCCGGGGCAGGGCTTCGATGCCGACGAAAACGCGCTGACGCTGTATTGGAACGGCGGGGAAAAAGCCTTCGCCCCCGCGCGCAAGGCGGATATCGCCCGCGGCCTCGTCGACTGGATCGCCGACTGGCTGGCACGTGCATGACCGCTCCAGCCGACGCTCCCGCCGCCATGACGCCTGCCGTTGAGCTGAAGGTCCTCGATACCCGCCTCGGCGCCGAATTTCCGCTGCCCGACTACGCCACCGCGCAGTCCGCCGGCATGGACCTGCGCGCCATGCTCGATGCGCCGCTGACGCTGGCCCCCGGCGACACCGCCCTGGTGCCGAGCGGTCTGGCCTTCCACATCGGCGACGCAGGCCTTTGCGCCGTCGTGCTGCCGCGCTCCGGACTCGGCCACAAGCAGGGCCTTGTGCTCGGCAATCTCACCGGCTTGATCGACGCCGACTACCAGGGCCCGCTGATGATCAGCCTGTGGAACCGCGGTGCCGCCCCGGTCACGATCCAGCCCGGCGACCGCGTCGCCCAGCTCGTGTTCCTCCCCATCGCTCGCGCCCGCTGGACGGTCGTGGACGCCTTCGACGCCTCCGCGCGCGGCGAGGGCGGATTCGGCCACACTGGCACGCGCTGACCGAGAGCCCCGCATGCAGAACGCCGAAAGCCCCCGTCCGAAGATCCGCATCCTCAACATCCTGCTGGCGGTATTCGCCGTTGCGGCGGGCACCGTCATGGCCTGGGGTGGCTGGACGCTGCGCTCGGCCTCGTCGCTCGCCGTCACCGCCCAGGAGGCGCGCACCGCGTCGGTGGCGGAACTGCGGCGGCTTGTCGATGCCGAACGCGACAGCCTCGAAAAGCAGCGGCAGCTGCCGCGCGTCCGCGAGGCCGTGCTCGGGAACAACCTCGACGGCGCGCGCGCCGCGCTCGCCGGTGATTGGGTCGGCATCGAAGCGGTGGAGGTCCACACCGCCGACATCACTCCGCTGTGGAACGATGTCGAACGCTTCGGCTACGGAAAGCTGGGCCTGCTGATGTCGGCGTTGGATCGAGGCACTGTGCAGATGGCCGTGGTGCAGGACGCGGGACGACCGTGGCTGGCACTCGCGGCGCCGATCCCCGACGAGAACGGCATCGTCGGCATCGCCTATGTGCGGCGGCCGCTCGATCTCCTGCAGCCGTTGATCGATCGTGCCGCCCCGTCCGGCGCCTACGCGGCGCTGCGCCAAGGCGGGCGATCGCTGATCGAATCCGGCAATCAGAGCCTGTCGGAGGAAGCCGAGCGCGGCGCGGTGAACCTGCCGGACAGTCGTCTGCGCGTGGTCGGCACCTCGCCCTACGCCGATCCGGGCACCCTCGGCATGGGCGGCCTCGTGGAGCTCGTGGCCGGCAGCCTCGTCGTGCTGTTCGGCCTCGCCCTCGTCCTCGTGCCGCGCGAGAAGGCCGCCGCCTTCGCCAAGCGCCTCTCCGAGCGCAAGGCCAAGGGGCCGGTAGAGATAGAACCGACACTGGCGGAGCTGCAGGCCGAAGGCAAGCTCGAGGCCGCCAAGCCGGCCGCCAAGGTGGTCGAGGTCAAGCCCGCCGCGCCGGAATTCACGGTCGAGCGCAGCATCTTCCGCGCCTACGACATCCGCGGCGTGGTCGGCACCACGCTCAGCGCCGATATCGCTCGCCTGATCGGCCGCGCGGTCGGCGCGCTGATGAAGGAGAAAGGTTTGCGCGGCATCGCCGTGGGTCGCGACGGCCGCCTGTCCTCGCCGGACATGTCGCGCGCGCTGATTGACGGTCTGCGCATGTCGGGCATCGACGTCACTGACGTGGGCATGGTGCCGACGCCGGTCGCCTATTTCGCCGCTCATCACCTCCGTCTCGGCAGCGCCATCGCCGTCACCGGTAGCCACAACCCGCCGGACTACAACGGCTTCAAGATCGTCGTCGACGGCGAGACGCTGTCCGGCGGCGCCATCAGCGACCTCTACGTCCGCATCGTCGAGGGCCGCATGCCGGTCGCCGAGCGCCGTGGCGACCTCGACAGCGTCGACATCGGGCAGGAGTACATCGACCGCGTCGCTGGCGACATCCAGATCGAGCGCCGCCTGCGCGTCGTGGTTGATGCCGGCAGCGGCGTGGCCGGCGACCTTGGTCCGCGCCTGCTCGAGGCCATCGGCGCCGACGTCGAGACGCTGTACTGCGAGATCGACGGCACCTTCCCATTCCATCACCCCGACCCGAGCGACCCGCACAACCTCGAGGACCTCGTGCAGGCCGTGCAGCGCGCCGGGGCCGACATCGGCTTGGCCTTCGACGGCGACGGCGACCGCCTCGGCGTGGTCACCCGCACCGGCGAGATGATCTACCCCGACCGCCTGCTGATGCTGTTCGCCGCCGATGTGCTGGAGCGCAACCCGGGTGCTTGCATCATCTACGACGTGAAGTGCTCGGGGCACCTTGCCGGCTTCGTGTTGCGCCACGGCGGCAGCCCGCTGATGTGGAAGACCGGGCACTCGCTGATCAAGGCGAAGATGAAGGAAACGCAGGCCGAACTCGCCGGCGAGATGAGCGGCCACTTCTTCTTCAAGGAGCGCTGGTATGGCTTTGACGACGGCCTCTACGCCGCCGCGCGCCTGCTGGAGATCCTTGCGACTCGCGCCGAAGAGCCGGAAGAGGTGTTCGCCGACCTGCCGAAGGCCACCAGCACGCCCGAGCTCAAGATCGAGATGCAGGAAGGCGAGCCGCACGCCTTCATCGAAGCCTTCACCGCCAGCGCGCGCTTCGAAGGCGCCCGCGTGTCGACCATCGACGGCGTCCGCGCCGACTGGCCGGATGGCTGGGGCCTGGTGCGGGCGTCGAACACAACGCCGATCCTGGTGCTGCGCTTCGAGGCCGACAACGAGGAGGCATTGGCGCGCGTGCAGCAGGGCTTCCGCGAGGCGATCCTCGCCGTGCGCGGTAATCTCACGCTGCCGTTCTGACGCGGGCACGGCGGGCGCGCCGCCGTCCCCGGCGCTGCCCGATCGCCGGGCTTAGGCGCCGGGGCTGAGCTCCCGTTCCCGCGCCGCCTGACGCTCGCGGAACAGGACGATGAGACGTTCGAGCTCCTCGCCAAGCACCTGCTTTTCCGCCGCGCGCTCGACGCGCGCTTGCTCCTGCTTCTGCAGTTCTTCACGTAGATCGAGGATCACCGCCGCGGTGCGGTCCGCCACCGGACGGCCCGCCAGCTCGGCATCGCCGGCGACGCCCAGCTGCTGGTGCAGGCTGCCGCGCTGGGCGTTGATCGCGGCTTCAAGGCTCTCCAGCGTTTCGTCGATGACTTTCTGGCGATCGACATAGGCGGCGCGCAGATCTTCTTCGGTGCGGAAGCTGCTGACCTTCGCTTCCTCGGCGCGACGGGTGTTCTCGATCCGGGCCTGCGCTTCGGCCGCGCTGAGCGCTGCGGCTTCGGCGGCGCGACGCTCTTCCGGCGTCAGCGCCCGGTCGACCGTGCTGCGCACCAAGCCGGTCGTCGCGCTCAGTTCGGCGCGGGCCTGGTTCACCACGTCGGCGGGCAGGGCATCGGTGTAGTGCACTTTGCCGCTGGCGTCGGTCCAGCGGTACAGCCTTTTCTCCCCCGTGGCATCGCTGTTCTGCTGCGCTGTCGCGATCGGTGCCATCGCAAGCAGGATCGCCGCGGCGAGCGCCGCCGGCAGGAGGTCCACGGGGGTGAGGGAGGGGTGCGCCATAGCCGTTCAGCCGTCGATCGAACCGTACTGCGAACGATACGCCAGCAGGCGCTCGCGATGCAGGGCCAGCTCCGGGCGGTCGGCGACGAAGGTGAACAGGTCGTCCAGACGGGCGACGGCCACCACCGGGACGCCGAGCGCCGCCGCGGCCTCCTGCGCCGCCGAGCGCTGGCCGTCCGCGCCGCGTTCCTGGCGGTCCAGCGCGATCAGTACGCCGCAGGGCGTGCCGCCGGCCGCGCGGATGATCTCGACCGATTCGCGAACGGCCGTACCTGCGGTGATCACGTCGTCGACGATCAGCACGCGGCCTTTCAGCGGCGCGCCGATCAGTGTCCCGCCTTCGCCGTGGGTTTTCGCTTCCTTGCGGTTGAAGGCCACCGGCACGTCACGGCCGCGCTTCGCCAGCGCCATGGCCAACGCGGTCGCGAGCGGGATGCCCTTGTAGGCCGGCCCGAACAGCATGTCGAAGGCGACGCCGCTTTCCAGCAGCGCCTCGGCGTAGCAGTCCGCGAGGCCCGCGAGTGCACCGCCGGTGTTGAACTGCCCGGCGTTGAAGAAGTACGGGCTGGTGCGGCCGGACTTCAGGTGGAATTCCCCGAAGCGCAGCGCCTCAACGCGCAGCGACAGGTCGAGGAAGGCTTGGCGGTAGGCGCTCACGCGAGCTCCGTCGGGGTTTGCGGGGAAAGTCGACAGGCTAGCCGAAACGACGCGGCCGGCGCAGGTCACCGGGTTGCACGCCGCGCCGCGCTGCACGGCCCGGTTCCGTGTGGCGTCGCCTTGGCTAACGCCGGATCGGCGACAATCGCCGCTCAACCCCGACGCCCCCACTTCGATGCGCATCTGCAGCTTCAACGCCAACGGCCTGCGCTCTGCGGCCACCAAGGGCTTCTTCGACTGGTTCGCGAAAGCGGGCATCGACGTGCTCTGTGTGCAGGAAACCAAGGCGCAGGAGCACCAGCTCACCGACGCGCCGTTCCGCCCTGCCGGTTGGCACGTGGCCTTTCGCGACGCCTCGACGAAGAAGGGCTACTCCGGTGTCGCCGTCTACAGTCGCGTGAAGCCGGATGCCTACGCCACCGGCCTCGGCTGGGCGCCGTTCGACGAGGAAGGCCGCTGGCTTGAGGCGCGCTTCGGGAATCTTTCGGTCGTCTCGCTGTACCTGCCCTCGGGCAGCTCCGGCGAGGAGCGGCAGGGATTCAAGTTTGAGGTGATGCACTGGTTCCGACCGCAACTGCAGGCGCTGCTGGCCTCCGGCCGCGACGTCGTGGTCTGCGGCGACTGGAACATCGCGCGCACGCCGATGGACATCCGCAACGCCAAATCGAACGAGAAGAACTCGGGCTACCTGCCGGAAGAGCGCGCGTGGCTTACCGCGCTGCTTGAGGAGGATGGTTGGGTCGACGCCTACCGCCGCCTACGCCCGGACGGGCAGGAGTACACGTGGTGGAGCCAGCGCGGCGCGGCGCGTGCGAAGAATGTCGGTTGGCGCATCGACTACCAGCTGGTCAGCCCGAGCCTCGCGTCGCGATTGAAGGATTGCGCCATCCATCCGGAGCCGCGCTTCTCCGACCACGCGCCTTTCGTCGTCGACTATGCCGACTGACCCGGTGTCGACCTCGGCCGCCGCGCCGGCTGCTCCATCCGCCGTGACGCCGCCTTATCGCCCCGGCTGGCGCGAAGTGCTGCGCGGCGTGCGCGACCCGAAGGTCGCCCTGCTGCTGCTGCTCGGCCTCGCCGCCGGCCTGCCCTTCATGCTGGTTGGCAACACGCTGGGCTTCTGGCTGCGCACCGAGGGCATCGAGCTCGGCGCGATTGGCTTCCTGTCCTGGGTCGGCATCGCCTATTCGGTGAAGTTCCTGTGGGCGCCGGTGGTCGATCGCGCCTCGGTGCCGGTGCTTGGCCGCTTCGGCCGCCGTCGCGGCTGGCTGCTGCTGGCCCAGGGCGGCGTGGTGCTCGGTCTGCTGGCGATGGCGCTGCTGACACCGAAGGGCCACTTGCAGCTGTTCGGCGCCATCGCGTTGGGCGTCGCCATCGCGTCGGCCACGCAGGACATCGTCATCGACGCCTGGCGCATCGAATGCGCCGAGAGCAGCGACCAGCTCGCGATCCTCAGCGCCGCCTACCAGCTCGGCTACCGCGCGGCGCTGCTGATGACCGACGCGCTGATCTTCCTCGTCGCCGCGCAGGTCGGCTGGGCGACGTCCTACGCGGCCTTCGCGGCCATGGCTTTCGCGGCCATGGTGGTCGTGATGTTCGTCGGCGAGCCGCGGCGCGTCGTGGCGGCCGGCGCGGGTGCGCTGCCGCCGCTGTGGACGCCGCGCGGTCTCTTCGACGCGATCGTCGGCCCGTTCCTCGACTTCTTCCGCCAGCACCGGCAGATGGCGCTGGCGATGCTGGCCGCGATCAGCGTCTACCGCCTGGCGGACTTCGTGATGGGCCCGATGGCGAACCCGCTGTACGCCGACCTCGGCATCGCCGAGGACACCATCGGCAAAGTGCGCGGCGGCATCGGCCTCGCCGCGACCTTCCTCGGCACCGCCACGGCTGGCGTGGCGGCGCTGCGGCTCGGGCTGTACCCGACCCTCGTCATCGGCGCGCTGCTGGGGCCGCTGTCGAACCTCTGCTTCGCGTGGCTGGCGCTGTCCGGCGCCGATGCCGCGGTGTTCGGCGTGACCATGGCCGTCGACAACTTCAGCGCTGGATTCGCCGGCATCGCGCTGATCGCGTGGATGTCGAGCTTGACCAGCGTCGGCTACACCGCCACCCAGTACGCGCTGCTGAGCTCGTTCTACGCGCTGCTCGGCAAGGTGCTGAAGGGTTTCTCGGGCGTGATCGTCGAGACGCTCGCCGAAACGCGGCCGTTGCTTGAGGCTTACGCGTGGTTCTTCGCCGGCACCGCCGCGCTGGCCCTGCCGTCGATCGCGCTGGTGGCTTGGCTGGCGCGCCACGCGCCCTCAGGCGTAAGCTCGAAGCCCTGATTCCTGCCACGGAGCACGGCCCACCCCCATGGCCGATTTCCTCGTCCGCGACATCGATGAGCGTGTGGCCGAAAGGCTGAAGGAGCTGGCCCGCCAGAAGGGCTGGCCGCTCAACGACGTCATCTTGCACCTGCTCAAGCAGGCGCTCGGCATGGCCGAGCCCGAGCCGCCGCCCGTGCCGGGCGACATCGCGCGCCTGCGCGGTGCCTGGAACGACGAGGAAGCCCGCGCGTTCTACGAGGCGATGAACGCGATGAGCGGGCTGCCGGACGACGCGCCGGCGTACACGAAAAACCCCGCCGAAGGCGGCTGATCCGTCCCTGCGAGGCGCGCCGGGCGGCGACCGCGACGCGCGCCGCCCCGGCACGATCGCGCCCAGGACGCGTGGCCCCGCCGCGCCGGTCACGTCCGGCCGGTTGCCCGGGCGCCCTTCCAGCGTCTGCCAGGCCAGCCACGCGAAGCCCGCGGCCTCGACGGCGTCAGGGTCGATGCCGTGCGCCGCGCTCGACGCCACGACCACGTCCGGCGCCAGTGCGGCGATGCGCCCCATCAGCATCGCGTTGTGCACGCCGCCGCCGCAGGCGACCAGGCGTGCGGTGTTGGGCTGCGTGCGCTGCAGGGCCTCAACGATGCTCCGCGCGCTCAGTTCGACCAGCGTCGCCTGCACGTCCACC